>JACQUM010000095.1 GCA_016210295.1 Chloroflexota bacterium
CTGGTACGCCGTCGGCCCCGCCTCTGTCCAGCGCAGCGCCGGAGCCGAGGTCATCGTCAACATCAACGGCTCGCCCTACTACCGGAACAAACGGGAGACCCGGTACAAGATGCTGGCCACCCGGGCGGCGGACAACGGCCTCTTCGTCTGCTACGTGAACACGGTGGGAGGCCAGGACGAGCTCGTCTTCGACGGCGACAGCATGGTCTTCGATTGCACGGGCTCTCTGCTGGCGGAGGGGAAACAGTTCCAGGAGGACCTCATCGTCGTGGAGATGGACGTGGACCAAGTGCTCAGCGCTCGCCTCCACGATCCGCGATGGCGCAAGATTCCCAACGGCGTCCAGCAGAGCTGGGCACGGCACGAGGTCATCACCGTCTCGACCGCTCCCGCGACGAGGAGGCGGCCTTTCCCTCCTCGGGAGCCCTTTGTTCCCTTGGACCCCGTGGCGGAGGTGTATCAGGCCTTGGTGATGGGGACGGGCGACTACTTGCGGAAGAGCGGCTTCCGCAAGGTCATCGTGGGCCTCTCAGGAGGGATCGACTCCGCCCTTACCGCCGCCATCGCCTCCGACGCCCTGGGCCCCGAAAACGTGGTGGGCGTCACAATGCCGTCGCAGTACTCCTCGACGGGCAGCGTCGACGACTCCGCCAGCCTGGCGCGCAACCTGGGCATCCAGCTCTTCACCATTCCCATCAAGCCCGCCTACCAGACTTATATGGGGGCGCTCTCCGAGGTCTTCGCGGGGACGGAGCCCAACGTGGCCGAGGAGAACATCCAGGCCCGCATCCGCGGCAACCTGCTCATGGCGATCTCCAATAAGTTCGGATGGATCCTCCTGACGACGGGGAACAAGAGCGAGTACGCCACCGGCTACACGACCCTCTACGGCGACATGGCCGGGGGCTACGCGGTGATCAAGGACGTGCCGAAGACCCTCATCTACGAACTGGCCCAACACCGGAACCGCGTCGCGGGGCATGACCTGATCCCCCAGGCTATCCTGGACAAGCCCCCCTCCGCCGAGCTGCGGCCAGGCCAGTTGGACACCGATAGCCTGCCACCCTACCCTGATCTCGACCCCATCCTCAAGCTGTACGTGGAGGAGGACCGAAGCCCCACCGAGCTGGTGGAGATGGGCTTTGACGAGGCGATTGTCCGGAGGGTGGTGACGCTGGTGGACCGGAGCGAGTACAAGCGGCGCCAGGCCCCTCCGGGCGTGAAGATCACGCCCCGCGCTTTCGGCAAGGACCGCCGCCTCCCCATCGTCAACAAGTTTTCGCCCTTCTAGGAGCCATCGCAAGCACCCTCACCCTCTTGTCCCCTCTTCCTGACCCAGGGGGGAGGGAGTAAGGCTGGGGGATACGCCCATCCCGCCGCAGGCGGGCGAAGAATCCGAGCTTCTATCATGCTCTCGAACATCTGTGCCAGGTTCGCTTGTCTCCGATGTTGAGGACGTGCTACTATGGTAGAACTCACAGCCTCAAGCCCGCCCGCGAGCGGGCAGGTGCTCAACATGGTGACGGAGAAGGAGAAAGCCCTCGAACAGGCGGTAGCCTCTATCGAACGCGCGTTCGGGAAGGGATCCGTGATGCGCTTCGGAGAGGCATCCCGTCGCCTCGTGGTGGACACGATCCCCACCGGCTCCCTGGCCCTCGACCTGGCTTTGGGAGTCGGCGGCGTCCCGCGAGGACGGGTGACCGAGATCTTCGGGGCGGAGGCGGCGGGAAAATCCACCCTGGCCCAGCACATCATCGCTGAAGCGCAGAAGCAGGGTGGCACCGCCGCTTACCTCGACGCCGAGCACGCTCTCGATCCTGGCTACGCCACAGCCTGCGGCGTCAAGCTGGACGATCTCCTCATCTCGCAGCCGGACGATGCGGAGCAAGCCCTGGAGATCGCCGAGGCGCTGGTGAACAGCGCGGCCGTGGACGTTGTCGTGGTGGACAGCGTCGCTGCTCTGGTGCCGCGAGCGGAGCTGGAGGGCCACATGGGGGACACTCATATCGGCCTGCAAGCCCGTCTGATGTCCCAGGCCCTCCGCAAGCTGACGGGTACGGTGCATCGAACGCAGACTGCGGTCGTCTTCCTCAACCAGCTCCGGGAGAAGGTGGGAGTCCTGTTCGGCAATCCCGAGGTCACCCCCGGCGGGCGAGCCCTGAAGTTCTACGCCTCCGTCCGCATCGACCTGCGACGTCTCGAGTCGATCAAACAGGGGTCGGAGGTCGTCGGTCTGCGCGTGCGGGCGCGGGTTGTCAAGAACAAGGTCGCTCCTCCGTTCCGGACCGCCGAGTTCGACATCCTCTTCAGCCAGGGTATCAGCAAGGAAGGGGACCTCATCGACCTTGGAGTGAGGATGGGGGTGCTCAAAAAGAACGGCGCCTTCTTCTCCTACGCGGAGACACGCCTCGGCCAGGGAAAAGAGAACGCACGGCAGTTCCTGCGGCAGAACCAGGAGATCGCCCACGCTCTGGAGGCGACTATCCGTCAGCGCTTTCTGGATACTCCTGGCTACGGGACTCCCCTCGTTACAGACGCGGAGGACGAGCAGGAAGAAAAGTAGGCCGCTACCTTCATCGTTCGTTCACCGTTTGGGAGGAGTCAGCAAGGCTGTGAGGGCTTCACAGCCTTCGTTTTTTGGAAGGGGAGAGAAGACCGGGAGTTTACACGGTGGCTCACCTGGGGTGTCTCGCTCCAGAGGTAGAGCGGAAAGAACATTCTCGGAGAAGGAAGGGGTTTCCCATGAACGTAGAACTCATTGTGCTGCTCCTGCTCCTCTTGGGAGCCGGGGCCCTGGGTGGAGGGATCGGTTTCCTCCTGGCGCGAACGGTGGCGGCCCAGCGGGCCCGCAAGGCCGGAAGCGATGCGGAGCGGGTCCTTTCCGAGGCCCAGGCCAAGGAGAAGGAGACCCTCCTCAAGGCGGCGGAGGAGGCGCTGCGCGTTCGGAATGCCGCCGAGGCTGAGGTCCGCGATCGCCGTGCCGAGATCCAGCGACAGGAGCGCCGCGTCTCCCGCAAGGAAGAGCAGATCGACAACCGCCTCGAGGCGCTGGACCGCCGGGAGAAGGCGGCGGGGGAGAAGGAGAAGGGTCTGGAAGGCCTGCGTGCCGAGATCGCACAGCTAAAAGATCGCCAGATCCAGGAGTTGGAGCGGGTCGCGCAGCTCACCTCGGAGCAGGCGCGGGAGCTTGTGCTGGCGCGGCTGGAAGATGAGCTCAAGGTGGAGGCGACTCGCCGGGTGCGCCAGACGGAGGCGGAGATTCGAGAATCGATCGCCGAGCGAGCGCGGGAGATCGTTGGTTCGGCTCTCCAAAGCTACGCCGGCGACGTGGTGTCGGAGATGACCACCAGCGTCGTCTCCCTGCCCAACGACGAGATGAAGGGGCGGCTCATCGGCCGCGAGGGCCGCAACATCCGCGCCTTGGAGAACGCTACGGGGGTCAACCTCATCGTGGACGACACTCCGGGGGCGGTGACCCTCTCTGCCTTCGACCCGGTCCGAAGGGAGGTCGCGCGCGTGGCCGTCGCCAAGCTCGTTCAAGACGGCAGGATCCAGCCTGCCCGGATCGAAGAGGTGGTGGAGAAGTCCCAGCAAGAGGTGGACGGGATCGTTCGCAAGGCGGGCGAGGAAGCCGCCTTCGAGACCGGCGTCCACGGGCTCCCCGCGGAGCTGATCAACCTGTTGGGGCGGCTCAAGTTCCGTTACAGTTACGGCCAGAACGTCTTGACCCATAGCACCGAGATGGCCCACATCGGCGCCGTCATGGCCGCGGACCTGCGCGCCAGCGGCGACATCGTGCGGAGGGGGGCGCTCCTCCACGACATTGGGAAGGCCCTGAGCCACGAGGTGGAAGGGCCGCACGCCCAGATCGGCGCGGAGCTCGCGTCGCGCTACGGCCTCCCTCCCAAGGTAGTCAACTGCATCGCCAGCCACCACGGGGACGTGCCGGCCACTTGCGTGGAGGCGTTCATCGTCCAGGCGGCCGATGCCATTTCCGGCGGCCGGCCCGGAGCGCGGCGGGAGAACGCCGAGGCCTACGTGAAGCGCCTGGAGACCCTGGAGCAGATAGCCACCGGCTTCGAGGGCGTGGAGAAGGCCTACGCCATCCAGGCGGGGCGGGAGATCCGGATCATGGTGAAGCCGGACTCCGTGGACGACTTGCAGGCGACCCGCATAGCCCGGGACGTGGCCAAGAAGATCGAGGAGTCGCTCCAGTACCCTGGGCAAATCAAGGTGGTCGTCATCCGGGAGACGCGGGCCACCGATTATGCCCGCTAAGCGCGACCCGAGCCGCGGAGCCGCCGAGATGATCGTGGACCTCCACCTGCACACGACCGCGTCGGACGGGGTCCTGGCGCCGAGCCAGCTTGTCCGGAGCGCCATCGAGGCGGGACTGGAGATCATCGCCATCACCGACCACGACTCCACAGAGGGGCTGGGCGAGGCGTTTCAAACGGCCCGTGCCTATCCGCGCCTCGCCCTGATTCCCGGCATCGAGCTGGGCACGGACATCCCCGAGGGAGAGGCCCACATTCTGGGCTACTTCGTTGACTATCGGGACATCGAGCTTCAGAGGACGCTGGCCCGTTTCCGGGACGACCGCATCGCCCGGGCCCGCGCCATGCTCGAACGCCTGGCCCGTCTGGGGATGCCCGTGGAGTGGGCCCGGGTAACGGCTATCGCGGGTGAAGCTGCCCTCGGGAGGCCCCACGTCGCCCATGCCATGGTGGAGAAGGGATATGTGGCGACGGTGCGGGAGGCCTTCGACCGTTTCCTCGGCTACGGACGCCCGGCCTACGTGGAGAGAGAGAAGTTCGCGCCCCCAGAGGCGATCTCTCTCATCCAGAGAGTGCATGGGCTGGCGGTGCTCGCCCATCCCATGTTCGTTCCTCACTTGGACAGGTTGCTCCCCGCACTGGCAGAGGCGGGGCTGGAAGGGATGGAGACCTACTACGCCTTCGCTTCACCCGCGGTGCGACGGAGCCTGTTGAAGAAATGCCAGCGCCACGGCCTCTTCCCGACAGGGGGGAGCGACTACCATGGCCCCGGCCTCGCGGAGGAGTGCACCATCGGCGGCGCGGGCGTCCCACGGGAAGTTGGCGAGGCTCTGCTGGCGCGGGCGCCGGAGTGGGTGCGTTCCGCTCGCCCTTAAGGGACCGTCCATGGAGAAACAGGCGGCCTCCCTCCAGCGCGACGATGGTTCCTCGATCTCCTTAGAGGTCTACGTCTCCTCCGAGGCGCGGCAGCATGTCCGCTTCTGAGTCGCTGGTCTGTCGGCGCCACCCGGCGGAGCGGACCTACATCCGGTGCGGCAAGTGTGAGGAGCCCGTGTGTCCTCGGTGCATGGTGCATACGCCCGTAGGGGTGCGGTGTCCCAACTGCGTCACCTACGTCAAGGACCCTATCTACGACGTCCGGACCACTGTCATCCTCAAGGCGGCCCTTGTCGGAGCGGGGCTCGCCCTGCTCGGCGGGGTGGCGTGGGGGCTCATCCAGCTGCTCCTCCCCTTCCTGTTCGTGCGGCTCCTGCTGGCGGGCGTCCTGGGCTACGCCATGGGCACAGTCGTCGGCGCATCGGCGAACAGGAAGCGGGGAGCCGCTCTTCAGGCCATCGCGGGAGGGAGCGTTCTCGGCGCCTTTCTCTTGGCGGCCTTCGTCGCTCCCTTTGCGGCCTTCAGCGTGTACAACCTTCTCGCGCTGATCATCGGTGTGGTCACCGCGGTGTCGGCCGTGCGGTAAGGGGAGGGGAGGGAGTCTATCCTTGGAGAGGTGTGGTCTCTTTACACTCCCCTGGTTGAGTGTCCTGTTAGAATAGAGTGCGGCGAGCGGGCGTAACTCAGTGGTAGAGTGTCTGCTTCCCAAGCAGAAAGTCGAGGGTTCAAATCCCTTCGCCCGCTCCAGCCTCCACGGCAGCTGGGTCACACTCTTCGGCGTAGCGTCTCGGAGAGGCGCTGGAGAAAGGACGCGTACTCCTCCGGGCTAGCTTTCGAGTGCCCTGAGGCCACCGCCACTCGCTCGCCCTCGACGAGCTGGCCGAGACTGTTGATCTGGTCGCGGAGGGTTCTGTTTAGCGTCTGGAGCTGCTGGCCCTCTTGCTGCAGCGCTCTGGTTATCTCCAGTTGTTTTCCTGTAGCCAGTTGCTTCGCCACATCGCGCTGCTGCGTCGTCGTCACCACCAGGAGCCCGAGCTCGCGCAGTCGCGCGGCCATCTCGGTGAGCACGGACATGATGACGCCCATGACCAAGATGAATCCGACCTGAGTTGCGAGGTCGCGTAGCTCCGTGGGGCCTGGCTCGCGCCCGAAGATATACGGGGTCAACAGGAAGGGAATAGACGTCACCGCCGTGATGGCGACTGCCACCAGTCCCCCGGCGAACCTGAACACGAGCGCCGCGTACACCACGATAAGTAAGAATTCGGCCTCGTGGAGCGCGTGCAGGCGCATGTAGGGAAGGTTGCCCAAGGGCTCGCGGAGGGCGGGCACATAGAGGGCATAGTGGAGCGCGAGATGGACGAGGAGAGCTGTGGCGATGATGACTGCGTGAGCTTTCCTGAAGCGCCTGTCAGTGAGAAAAGCTCCGCCTCGCTCAAGGAAGCCCAGGGGCTGCGATGCCATGTGTCCTCCTGTTCTGGTGGCGAGTTTTGTTACATATTATACATCTTATTATACGTTTGGGCTGCCCTCGTCAGACTCGCAATAATGTCTGTCATCTAATCGGAGAGTCTGCACAAACCTGGAGTGGGAGAGGCAGCCAATGGCCGTGACGCTCACGCCCGCTCGCACCTGTGTCATGGTGGCTCTCCCAGAAACCCGCGACCTTCTTCTCGCCGCTGCGATAAAATAGAAATGCGGAGAGCGTGTATGCTGTAACTGGTGTTGGCCTGTTGGTCATCCGAACCCGGCGCTGAATCGGAGCGACGAAAGGGGGCGCCATGATCAAGGTTCTGATGCCGGTAGATGGCTCGGACCACGATGAGAAGACGGCCCGGTTCCTGGGCCGCCTCTGGCGGGGGACTCCTCTCGTCCAGGGCGTCCCGCCGGTGGAAGTCGTCGTCGTCCACGTGGCGCACCACCATGTGCCGGCGCCGTACGTTCCCGTGACCCCGGACATGGGGGCCTACGTCGACATCGCCGCCGCACGAGTGGACACCAAGAGCCTGGATGAGCAGGCCCAGGCGGAGGCCGAGGCCATCGTCAAGCGGGCCGTGGAGCTTCTCCAGGCCGAGGGGCTGCCTGCTCGATCGGAGATAGCCTGGGGGAGCCCGTGGCAGACTATCCTCCGCCTGTCCGAGGAGGGTGGCTACGAGCTGATCGCCATGGGCAGCCGAGGAGCTGGACAGGTGGCTGGGCTAATCCTGGGGAGCGTCAGCGACCGCGTCGCCCACCGCTCCAAGGTCCCGGTGGTCATCGTCCACTGATCCACGCCCTCTCCTGAACCCACTCCCCCCGCGTTGAGCGTCCGAAGACCGGTCGCCGAGGCCGTGGGGGGACCAAGGGAGGAGGGCGTTGCACGAAAATACCGAAGACGGGGAGTGCAGAGGGGCATAGCCCCTCTGCCAGGGGCACGGGGGTGTCCCCCGAATCTCTCTTTATCACCCCCTTCCTGGCCAGGAAGGGGGTGAGGGGGATGGTCGAAACGACTATTGGGAGAAGGGGTTTGTGTACAAAGTTGGGGGAGGGGCATGGCTTGGTCGTGCATCAGGGGCCTGTGGACTCGCCGGAGAAGGCGGTGAGGCCGCCATTGTAGGCGAGGACAGGGCACTTGACATGCAGGCAAGCATCCCCTATGATGGCACAATAGTATAGTCCCTGGTGTCCGCTAGCAATGGCGCACTCCAGGTTAGTATTCGAGGTAAAGGCGGGATAGGGAACCCTATCCCGCCTTTTGCGTCCCAGGAGGGGCTATGCCAAACAGAGTCGCAATCTTCATAGATGGAGCGTACTTGGATCACGTCCTTAGAGAGGAATTCCACGATGCCCGTATTGACTACGCTGCGTTCTCTAAGCAACTCGCAGGCGAGTCTGACATCCTCCGCACACACTACTATCACTGTTTGCCATATCAAGGGAATCCCCCAACACAGGAGGAGAGTGAGAGGTATGCCGCTCAGCGGAGCTTCTACACTGCGTTGGAACGGAATCCTCGATTCACTGTGCGGCTTGGCCGATTGGCCTACCGCGGACTAGACGAAAGCGGACGCCCCAAGTTTGAACAGAAAAGGGTAGATATTTTGCTCGGAGTAGACTTGGTTCAGTTAGCTGCTAAGCAAGCTATCCAAGAAGCTATTCTTGTAGCTGGAGACAGTGACTTCATTCCTGCGGTGCTCGCTGCGAAGTCTGAAGGAGTTCTGATGAGGCTCATTCATGGAGCCACGCCACATTCTGATCTTTGGAAAACAGCCGACGAGCGTACGCAGATTACCCAAACTTTCATTGACTCCGTGCGCCGCCAACCTCGCCTTACTCCAAATTAGGATACTACCGACGGAGGGCCTCGCCTTGTGTCTCCTACCTGCTCGGAGTATGATGGACGCATCGTTGCGCAAATGACGTATTGGCCGTTCCTTCCTCTAGATAGTCATTCCCTTGTCCCGACGCGTCGGGACACTGAGAGATGCGTATGAAGCTCCTCAAGTATTCCCGCTGGGATAACACTCAGAACCCCTTCGACCTGAGCC
>JACQUM010000096.1 GCA_016210295.1 Chloroflexota bacterium
CCCTGCCCTACTCCCCGCCAAAGAAGCGGCGAGGCGCCTCCACCGTCATGGCGCGGATGGCCGGCTCGCTGACGCCAAGCTCCCGCAAGCGGGGGAGCACCCTCCTGCTCACGAAGCAGATGCCATCGGGGTTGGAGGCCCGCTGCTGCTCCATCACCTCAGGCGGAGCCAGCCTGGCGATGAGGTAGTCGTGGGAGAAGCTCACGTGCTGGGCCAGCCCCATGTCCACGAGACGTTTCACCACCTGAGTGCGCTCCTCCCAGTTGAGGCTTCCCATACGGCCTCCGGGGTACTGATCCATCCCCAGCACACACCCCTGGCGGGCCAGCCCTGCCAGGTACTCCAGGTCGGTGGTGCTGTTGCTGTGGCCGATACACACCCGCCGTGGGTCCACCCGCTCCTCCTTGAAGATAGCCATCTGGGCCTCGCCCACCTTTGCCCTGGCAACCGTGTGGGTGGTGATGGGGACTCCCGTGGAGTTGGAGGCGCGGGCGGCCGCCCGCAGGACCAGCGCGTTGGCGGGCGTCACCCCCTCCTCGGAGGTTGCCACCTTGATGACCCCCGCTTTAATACCTGTCCCTTCTATCCCCACCTCTATCTCTCGAACAAAGAGGCGGGCCAGTTGGTCGGGCGTGAGCGCATTGGCGATAGCCCGTGGGATGTCCAGCCAGATGCCCGTGGCGGCGATGATGTGGACCCCCACCTGTTCCGCCACCTCTCGCAAGTCGGTCACGTCCCGTCCCAGGTCCATGGTGGTCACGTCTACGTAAGCGCCCACCCCCTCGGCTGCCGCCTCTTTGAGAGCCCTGACGCCTTGGGCGATGGTCTCCTTCCGGTCCAAAAGCTCTGGAAAGGTGTGGGGGATGCCTGCGGAGCTGGCAGCCAGGTGCTCGTGCATGAGGGTAAAGCCCAGGGCTTTGGAGTTGACCGGCCCCAGCACCGTGTTCACCGTTGCCATGACGCTTCGCTCTTCTCCTGTCAGGTGTCCAAGACCGACACAGGCTGCCGCTCAAGGAGAGCGGTCAGGACTCTTTCACCAGCGGCGTCTCCGGGCGGTTCGCCCACTCCCCCATGGACCCGTCGTAGGTGCGCACCCGCTGGTAGCCCAGGAGGGTCAGGACAAAGGCTCCGTGCGCCGCACGGATGCCTGCCTGTCAATAGGTGATCACCTCCTTGTCGGGGGTCACGCCCTGCGCCTCCAGCATGGTGCGCAGCTCCTGGGCGGGCCGAAAGGTGCGGGGCCTGTCCGAGGCCACGAAGCGGCTCCATTCGATGTGCACGGCCCCGGGGACGTGGCCCGCCCGTTGGTTCCCCCGGTCGTTCGTGCCTTCCCACTCGGCGTCGGTCCGCACGTCTAGGAACACCGTCTCCAGCTTTCCCACCCGCGACACCCCGTAGTCCAGGGTGCAGACCAGGTGGGGGTCCTGGTGAGGCGTGAAGGTGGCCTTGGGTGGCCTGGGGGCCTCCACGCTCATCGGCCGTCCCTCGCCGAACCACTTGTCCCAACCGCCGTTCAGCACCCGCACCTGGGTGTGCCCGTAGTGGTTCAGCACCCACCAGAAGCGTGCGGCGTACAGGCTGCCCGAAACGTCGTAGGCCACCACCAGGGTATTGTCCCCTATCCCCATCCGCTCCATGAGCCGCGCGAAGGGCTCCGGCGGCATGACGAGGGGGTAGCCCTTGGGGTTGTTCTCGTAGCTGGGGTGCTTGATGTAGTGGTGCTCGGGGATGCTCACGGCGTTCCTGATGTGGGCCCGCCGGTACATATCCGGCACGTCGCAGTCCACGACGCGCAGGTTGGGGTCCTGGAGGTGGGTCGCCAGCCAATCGGTCTCTACCAGCAGGTCGGGCCGGGCATAGCCTTCGGGGGCCATCGCCTCACCTCCAATCCTTCAGGGCTCATTTGTTATTCCGAGCCTCCCTCTGTCATTCCGAGCGCAGCGAGGAATCTAAGAGGTGACATGTCGTTGGGGGCATGGGCATCAATTGACATGATTCGCCCTGGATTCCTCGGCCCAACGGAATCGGGCCTCGGAATGACATCCTCCGCATTGCACCTTGGCCCTCGCCTTCATAACCCTACGTAGCGTGGGTGCAGAGCGTGCCCTGCTATTCGTACAGCTTGATTAGCCTAACCGTGCCCGCCGGGCAGGCCTGAATGCACAGGTCGCACAGCACGCACTCGTCCTGGTTCTCCTCCACGATGCGGAGGGTGCGGTCCTGGTTCTGGGCGAAGATGTCCACCGGGCACACCTCCACCAGCTTCCTGGCCAGGTCCGGCTGGCGGGCGACAGAGGGGTCTACCTCGACACGAACGAACATGGACATCTTAGTGAGCCCTCCCGTTCAAGCGCTGGCGCACCAGGTCAGGTATGGCGGCGATGGACTCGGCCACGGTGATGCCCGCCTCATGCATCAGGCGGATCTTCTCGGCAGAGGTGTCCGCCCGCCCCTCCACGATGGTCCCCGCGTGGCCGAAGCGCATCCCCGGCATCTCGTCCATGAAGCGGCCTGCCATGAAGGCCACCACCGGCAGCCGCGACCTCTGCTGCTTCAGATAGTCGGCAAGCTGGGCCTCGAAAGGCCCTCCCGGCTCCGAGTAGATGACGATGGCCCTGGTCTGGGGGTCCGCCTCATAGAGGGGCATCAGCTCGGCGTAGGTGCTGCCGATGAGAGGGTCGCCACCAATGCTCACCGCTGTGCTCACCCCCAGGCCCGCCGCGCTCAGGGTGTTGCAGATCTCCGTGGTCATGCCGCCGCTCCGGGACATCACCCCGATGGCACCCGGCTTGAATGCCTTCCGCGTGTCCTCGGCGGTGCCGCCGATGCCTCCCATCTTGGCCTTCCCCGGCGAGATGACCCCCAGGCAGTTAGGGCCGATCACCCGCGCATCTCCTCCCTCGGCGAACTCCAGCACCTCCGCCACCTCTCCTCGGGGGATGCGCTCCGTCACGATAACTATCAGCTTGATCCCCGCGCTGATGGCCTCCAGGGCGGCGTCCTTGGCGAAGGCCGGGGGCACTGACACCACGGCCCCGTCCACCTGCATCTGCTCCGTGATCTGCTGCACCGTGTCGAACACCGGCA
>JACQUM010000100.1 GCA_016210295.1 Chloroflexota bacterium
GCGTCATGCTCCCCATCTACGATGTTCTCTATGACATAGAGGGCATCCGGCACATTCTCGTCCGTCATGAACAGGGCGCGGCCCACATGGCGGACGGCTATGCCCGGGCGAGCGGAAAGGTCGGCGTTTGCATGGCCACCTCCGGCCCCGGCGCCACCAACCTGGTCACCGGCCTCGCCTGTGCCTACATGGACTCCACCGCCGTCGTCGCTATCACGGGTCAGGTGTCCCGCGCCGCCATCGGCAAGGACGCCTTCCAGGAGGTGGATGCTACGGGCGTGACCCTCCCCGTCACCAAGCACAACATGCTGGTGATGAACGCGGCTGACATTCCCCGTGCCATCCACGAGGCATTCTACATTGCCTCTACGGGACGCCCCGGCCCCGTCCTGGTGGACATCCCCAAGGACGTGTTCAACGAGGTGGCCGACTTCGTTTATCCTGACCAGATAGACCTCAAGGGCTATAAACCCACCCTGGACGGCCACCCGACACAGGTTAAGAAAGCTGCCAAGCTCATCAACGAGGCCAAGCGCCCCGTCATCCTGGCGGGCCACGGTGTCATCCTTTCCCGCGCCTACGATGAGTTGCGGGACCTGGCCGAGAAGGCCCAGATACCGGTCATCACCACCCTCCTTGGCGTCAGCTCCTTGCCGGAGACCCATGTCCTTTGCATCGGTATGCCCGGCATGCACGGCGTCGCCTATGCCAGCATCGCCATTGACCGCGCAGACCTGGTCATCAGCCTGGGCGCCCGTTTTGACGACCGAGTGACCGGCAAGATCAGTACCTTCGCTCCGAAAGCCAAGATCATCCACGTTGATATTGACCCCGCCGTCATCGGCCAGAACGTCCGCACACACGTGCCTATCGTCGGCGACCTGAAGCGTGTCCTTCGCGCCCTGAACAAAGAGGTCAAGCAGGCAGGCCACGGCGAGTGGTTGGAGGAGATTGAGCAGCTCCGCCGCGAGCACCCCTCCCTTCGCCTTCAGGACAAGCCAAAGTTGACCCAGCAGTTCATCATCAAGCAGCTTTCCGATATCACTCAGGGCAAGGCTATCGTCGTGACGGGCGTGGGCCAGCACCAGATGTGGGCCGCCCAGCACTACACCTTCACCGAGCCCAACAGCCTCATCACCTCCGGCGGCCTTGGGGCCATGGGCTTTGAGGTGCCGGCGGCTATGGGGGCCAAGGTGGCGTGCCCCGATAAAACCGTCTGGTCCATCTGCGGCGACGGCGGGTTCCAGATGACCATGTGCGACCTGGCCACCATTGTGGAGAACAAGATCAACGTCAAGTTCGCGTTGATGAACAACCACTTTCTGGGCATGGTACGCCAGTGGCAGCACATCTTCTATCAGGACACCTTCTACGCCACCCAGTACACGGGTAACCCGGACTTCGTGAAGCTTGCCGAGGCCTTCGGTCTCTTCGCCCTGCGCGTGACCGACAAGACTCAGGTGACGGCAGCCATCCAGGAGGCCATGGCCCACGACGGCCCAGCCCTGATTGACTTCGTCGTGGACCCGGAGGAGAACGTGTACCCCATGATCCCGCCGGGCGAAAGCGTCGGCGAGATGATGGAGGAGCCAACGCCCGTGGAGGTGAAGGCATGGTCACGGTGAAGAACAACCATACCCTGGTGGCCCTGGTACAGGACAAGCCAGGCGTTCTGAACCGTATCTCCAGCATGTTCCGCCGCCGGGGGTTCAACATTTCCAGCCTGGCCGTAGGCCATAGCGAAATCCCAGACCTCTCCCGCATGACCTTTGTCGTGGAGGGCGACGACGCCACGGTGGAGCAGGTGACCAAGCAGCTCTACAAGCTCGTGAATGTGGTCCGTGTCTCTGACCTCTCGGACCAAGCGGTGGTAGCCAGGGAGATGGCGCTGATACGGGTAAGGGCGACGGCCCAGACCCGCAGCGAGATCATGCAGTTAGTGGATATTTTCCGGGCCAACATCGTAGACGTGGCACCGGATTCCCTCATCGTTGAGGTGACGGGGGACGAGGACAAGATCGACTCTTTTCAGGAGCTGCTGAAGGGCTTTGGCGTGCTGGAGCTGATGCGCACCGGGCGCGTCGCCATGCTGCGGGGCAACGCCCCCTCCCTGCAGGAGGGGGCCCGCCGCCGTGGCGCGAACGGCGCCCGCGCCAGCAAGCCCCAGGACTATGAGGCGATCCTGTGAAGACTCCCTCTCCCTTGAGGGGAGAAGGCTGGGGTGAGGGGGTCGCGAAGCGGCTTCGCCCCTGCCTCTCATTCCTTCGCCTCTCTCAGGGCAGGCTCTAACCTTCTCCCTCAAGGGGAGAAGGGATTTACCATTGAAAAGACTTGCCCGGTCTCCCTGAGGGGAGAAGACAGGGTGAGGGTAAAGACAATCAGTCGGCAGGCACACAATCAAAGCGGCACAAGGAGCAACAATGGCAAAGCTTTTCTACGAGCAAGACGGCGACCTCTCCATGCTGAAGGATAAGGTCATCGGCGTCATCGGCTACGGTAGCCAGGGCCACGCCCACGCCCAGAACCTGCGCGACAGCGGCATGAACGTCATCGTCGGCCTGTACAACGGCAGCAAGAGCTGGGCCACGGCGGAGAAGGACGGCTTCAGGGTCATGACCACGGACAAGGTGGCCGAGGAAGCCGACGTCATCGTCATGCTGCTGCCGGACCACAGCCAGGCGGCCACGTACCGCAAGGAGATTGCGCCGAAGCTCACCCCGGGCAAGAGCCTGGTCTTCGCCCACGGCTTCACCATCCACTACAAGACCATCGTCCCGCCGTCCAACATAGA
>JACQUM010000093.1 GCA_016210295.1 Chloroflexota bacterium
ACCGGTCCCACACTGAGGGAGAGGAGGTATAGCGGACCACCAGCCCGCGCCACCTCTTCTGCTCCGTGGAGCGGTGGGCCAAAGAGTAGGCGTAGGAGAGGAGGAACAGGATGACTCCCGTCAGAGCGACGAACCGGCCGGCCGCGGGGATCCTCGTCCAGAGGAGCAGGCCGACGAGGAGCAGAGCGAGGCTCGCCATCAGGAACTTGCCCGGGGTGAGCTTAGCCACGAAACTCCGCCCAGAAGGGGGAGCCGGCACGCGGTCGTCGGCTGGCTTCACAGGGATTTCTCCCTTGAGAAACTCCCCTTTCTCCTGGATGATCTGCTCGATCTCGCGCTCGTACTCCTTGCCTTTTCTCCCAGCCATGTCCGCCTCCGACCTCTCGGTCTGAGAACCGAGGACTTGAGAACTCCATCCGGGCCCTGAATACCCCCACTTTGCCCGGCCCGCCAATAGCCACTATACTTCCTTCGTTATCCTCTGCCAAGAGATGTCAAGCTGCCCGTTCAGAATAGCGACAGGAAGCTCCGAATATCAACTGTTGCAATCCTGTGTTTCCCGACGCTCCCGCATCCAGCTATACTCAGATTCGTGAGTCCATCTCCCGAAACACTCCCACTCTTCTTCCCCTGTCCTCCCTTCGCCCTGCGGCCGTTCTCGTCGGCCTCGCGGGAGACGAAGAGGGGTGCAGAGTCGTACTGACCGTTCGGAGCAGTCGCGTCGAGCACCACAAGGGGGAGGTCTCCTTTCCGGGGGGTTCTGTCGAGCCGCGCGATCCCACTCTGGAGGCGACCGCCCTCCGAGAGAGCTATGAGGAGGTGGGCATCCTCCCGGCGCACGTCACCATCCTGGGCCGCCTCAGCGATCAGGAGACGCGCTCCGGCTTCCGCATCTCCCCTTTCGTCGGCTACCTGCCCTACCCCTATGTGTACAAGCCGAATCCCCGCGAGGTAACGGAGGTCCTGGAAGTCCCCCTCCGCCACCTCGAAGACCTTCAGAACGTCAGCCAAGCCGGGAGGACCCATCAGGCCCTTCGGGCGGGTGAATCGAACTACCACTTCGGCGGCCACCTCATCTTTGGGGCCACCGCTCGCATCCTCACCGAACTCCTCCAGATTCTGACCCGAACAAGCACCCTGTGATCATCGGGCTCGTCTCCGACACCCACATCCCCGAGGCGGGGAGGGACATCCCTCCGCAGCTCTTCGAGGTGTTCGCTGGCGCCCGTGTTGAAATGATCCTGCACGCTGGCGACATCTATGACCCCTCCTGTCTCGACGCCCTGGAGCGCGTGGCGCCCGTCTACGCCTGCGAAGGGAATGGCGATGACCTCCGGAGGATCGTAGACCGCCGGATCGAGCGGACGCAGGTGCTGGAGATCGGTGGCCTGCGGGTGGGCCTGACGCACGGTCTGGCCATCCCGGAGATACCGCCGGTCCGGACTCTCGAATCAGTGATGCAGCACGAGTTCGGTCGACCCGTGGACGTCATCGTCTTCGGAGACACCCACACCGAAGAGGTCCTGACTCTGAAAGGCGTGTTGATGGTGAACCCGGGCAGCCCCACTCTCCCCCATAACCTCACCCACCTCATCGGCACCGTCGGGCTCCTCGAGATCAACCAAGGAAGGCCGCCTCTGGCCCGGATCATCCACCTCGAATCGATGACGGAGCTCGATATGCAGAACCCCGTGAGGTGGTGGTCGGTCCGCTAGCTGCCCAGGCCGAAAGACTCGGTCGCAAGGTTGGCGATGTGCTGGCCGATGGGGATGGAGGAGGTGGCGCCGGGCGAGGGGGCGTTCAAAACGTGAACGGCCTCTTTCGTCTGCTGGATGCTGAAGTCGTCCAGCAGACGGCCGTGGGAGTCCACCGCCTGAGCGCGGACCCCGGAGCCGCCCGAGGCGAGGTCTTTGGCCTGGACCTCCGGGACGAGGCTCTGAAGGTCGTGGGCGAAGACCCCCTTGCTGAAGGAACGATATATCTCCCCGAGGCCGATCTTCCAGTACTTGAAAGACATGGCCCAGAAGCCCCGGAAGGCGAGGGTCCCCAGGGTCTCTCCCAAGCGGATGGTTGTCTTGGTGTATCCCTCCCGCGCCAGGGCAAGGACGGCGTTGGGCCCCGCCTCCACACCGCCGTGGATGGTGCGGGTGAAGTGGACTCCCAGGAAAGGAAATCGAGGGTCCGGGACAGGGTAGATCAGCCCCCGCACGAGGTGATGGCTCTCCGGCCGCAGAACGTAGTACTCGCCCCGAAAGGGGATGATGCGGAGATCAAACTTCGCGCCCATCATGCGGGCGACCTGGTCCGCATAGAGGCCACCGCAGTTGATGAGGCCCTTCGTCTGAAAGGAGCCCTGGGTCGTCTCCAGCACCAAGGAGCCATCGGACCGGACGATGCGTAGCACCTTGGTGGAGGTCCGAAGGTCTCCCCCCTGCTCCTGGACCTTGATGGCATAGACGCTGGACACCTTCTTGTAGTCGATGATTCCAGTCTTGGGCGCATGCAGTGCGCGGATCCCCACAGTGTGGGGCTCGATCTCCTTGAGCCGCTCCGGGCCGATCATCTGGAGCCCCTCCACCTGATTGGCCACCCCTCGCTTGAGGAGCTCTTCCAGGCGCGGCAACTCGGACTCGTTGCGGGCGATGATCACCTTGCCGATCTGGTTGTACTCAATCCCGTTCTCGTCGCAGAAGCGGGTCAGGGCCTTGACCCCCGCCACGCAAAACTGGGCCTTCTGCGAGCCGGGCCGATAGTAGATGCCCGAGTGGATGACACCGCTGTTGTGGCCGGTCTGATGACTGGCGACGGTGGGCTCCTTCTCCAGTACGGCAAGGCGGATCCGGGGATGGCGCTTGGTCAGCTCCATGGCCGTGGCCAGGCCAACGATCCCCCCCCCAACAACGATAACATCGTACTGTTGCGACGCCACAGCGCCCTCCTCGACAAACTGAAGGGGAAAGAGTCTACGCCCCTGGGTAGCATAGCGCGACACTCTCGAATCGTCGAGGCACCGGTTTCGAACAACGCTTCTCCCACGGGCGCGGGAAAGCGCCTTCTTCACCCGCGAGAGTGCAATATACCCCCGCTACGTAGCCATCAAGCGCCTAAAGCGCCACGAGAAGGACACGGTAGAGGTGCCAGGAGAACTTCACCGTCTCTCGCACCAACGCTATCAAGTCCATTCGCGTGGAGGGCCGCACATGCTCGAAGAGCCCCGCCTCCGTATAGGTGACCTCCCTTCCAGAGGCCGTCAGCGCGTCCCGCATCCTACGAGACTCCACGTAGGGGATGAGGTCGTCGTCGACATCGTGAAGAAGAAAAACGGGCGCCTGGACATCCTGCAGGCAGCAGGAGGGAGAGAGGGCCCTCAACTTCACTTCGATCTCCGGAGGCAGGGATGCGACCATCTCCCTCGCCCGACGGGGGTCCTTCTCGGTCAGCAGCGCGTAAACGGCCTCGCCCGTCTCCGAAAGACCCGCCGGGACTTTGATCGAAGGGGCCGAAGCCGCCGTTGACGCCTCCTGCAGGGCCTCGCGCAGGAGGTCTCTGTCCTTCTCCTCCTCCAGCATGTTGATGAGCCCGCGTTCCAGGAGAGCGGCGGCCAAGGGCTGCGGGCCCCAGCGGACTACCCTGTCTCCATCGAGAAGGGCACCTGTCGTGACCGCAGGGATCACGTCGTGGAGATCGTGGTAGACACCGAAGGCGTTGACGTAGGCCACCTTCGAACGGACGCGTGGGTCGGCCGCCGCCAGGAGAGCGAGAGAGCCGCCGACGCTGAAGCCGGCATAACCCACCCGCCTCTCCTTCACCTGGGGCAGGCTCTCCAGGTAGAGAAGGGCGCCGATGAGGTCCTCTACCTCCGCCGGGGAAAGGGCCACCTCTTGCATGGACGCGGAGACGGGGAGGAGCACGACGATGCCGCTCCGCGCAAGGCCCCTGAGGACTCGATCGAGGATGGGGTCCTCCAGGTCTGGGGAGACGCCCAGGAAGAAGACCACGGCCGGGTACGGCCCGCCGCCGGCGGGGCGGAATAGGAGCCCCGAACGCTGCCCCGCCGGTGTGGCGTAGGTCACCTGCTCCCTCACCGGCTCTGCCGTGAACCACTGGAGCGGCCTGACAGGGACCTGGGGGACTACCTCCGGTACGAGGAACAGGGTCTTCACCGCCACGCGCCCGGGATGCCAGAGAGTGAGGAGCAGGGCCAGTCCGACGAAAAGGGTAAGAAGGGCGCCGAGAACCCACCGTTTCTTCACGGCAGACTCATCCCCTCCCTTCATGCTGGAAGAGGCTCCCTCATGCTCGGGGAACAACGCGGCCCAAGGCCTCCACCAGAAGCTGGCACTGGGCCGGGGACCGGACAGCGATGCGCACGTGGTTGGGCAGGCCGTAGGGCGTGCAGTCGGCGACGCGGAACCCCTGGGCCAGGAGAGTCGTACAGACAGCGGTCGCCTCCCCCGTCCGCGCCAGAACGAAGTTGGCCTGGTCGGCTCCCATCCGGACCCCAAGGTCGTGCAGCCCTTCATGCAACACGCTCTTCCCTTGTCGCACGAGAGCCCGCGCCGCGGCAAGGTATCCCGCGTCTCCCAGCGCCGTAAGGCAGGCTATCTGGGCGGCGGCCTTCACACTCCTGGGTCCCTGAAGGCGCCGCAGACGCTCGACGATCTCT
>JACQUM010000094.1 GCA_016210295.1 Chloroflexota bacterium
GCGATAACGGCCTGAGCCTCGCGCCTCTTCTCCTCGGCCTCGGCATCGCGGCCAAGGGATGCGAGGAGACGCGCCGCGCCAGCCTGGGCTTGCCACAGAAGGGGACGCATCTGCATCTCTCGCGCCAGGGCCTCCGCCTGAGCGAAGTGTTGCAGAGATGCATCGGTTCCACCATCGCTAGCCGCTATGCGGGCCTCTCCCAGAGCGATGAGGGGATAATACAGCCGCATCTTCCGCTCTTCGGCAAAAGCCCTGGCCTCCCCTATTAAACGATGAGCCTCCTCTGGGCTTCCCTGCGCTCTTGAGGCCAGGGCTGACCCGACCAAGGCTGCTGGGCGCACCAAATATCTGAACGTTGATCGTTGGGTCAACGCTTTTTGGAACAGATCCTGGGCCTCGTCTGCTCGGTCTCGGGTTATGGCCTCGAATCCCATGTCTGTCCAGCTTTGCGCTGCTAGGACCAGGCCAAAGGGGTTGTCCATCATCTTGCTGGCTTGAGCGTGGAGTTCGTCCGACTGCGCCTGGTTTTTCTCACTGATCTCCAGGTGGAGCGAGCCCAGGGCGGCAAGGCCCCCCGCCTCCAAGAAAAGGAGCCCTGAGGCCCGAGCAGCGCCAATGGCGCGCTGCTGCCAGGCTATCGCCTCTTCATACCTGCCTTGAAGCCGTGCCATGTGCCCCAGCATGAATGCCCCGCAGCCTTCGGCGTCCTCTGCGCCTATCTGCATTGCCAACTCGGTGCCCTTCCTGGCCTCCTGGCAAGCAGCCTCCATATCTCCCAGGCGCAGATAGTACCAGGGGATAACCAGGACTGAGGGCCAGGTCATGTGCAAACGGTTTCCTGCCTGCTCCGCCGCGGCTAAGGCTGTCCTGGCCTGGGCCAACGCCTCGTCGAAATGGGTCAAATAGGTCAAGCTTGCGGCACAGTGGCTCATGCCAAAGAGACGGAGCTCCGCCGCTTGCGCTACGTTTCCGATCTGTATCGCCTGCTTCTGGTGCTCCAGTGCCCCTTCTATGTCTCCGGAAATGGTTCGAAGGGCACAGTAGCTCATGTGCAGCTCGGTCAGCCCTGGGACGTCTTGGCAGAGCATAGCCAATCGTTCAGCCTCACGGAGGTGCTCTTCGGCCTCGGGGAACTGGCCTTGCATCAATCCGGTAACACGGGCCAGCTTGTTGAAAGCAGAGACCTTCATGGGAAGGTCGTCGTAGGTCTCCGCTACGTGGATCATCTTGTGGAAGGTGTCCACGGCGCCTTGGACATCGAAGGCAAGGGCAAGGGCGCCGCCGAGACCGTCATAGGCGCGCCGGGCAAGGGATCCGTCCGGTACCGATTCCAGAATGTCAACGGCTTGCTTGAAGAAGGCGAGGGCATCCTCCAGGGAACAGGCGAAAGCGGCTCGCTCCCCCGCCGCCACCAGGTAGGGGAGCGCACGGGCCTGCTCCCGGGCCTCGATGAAGTGGCGGGCGATGTCGTTGACCCGCTCCGGGGCCAGGGCCTCCAGGCTCTCGGCCACGCGGCGGTGAATCTCTCGCCGCCGGCTCATCAGGAGAGAGGCGTAGGCGGCCTCCTGCGTCAGCGCGTGCTTGAACGTATAGACCCGTTGGGGCCTGCGGCTCCTCTCACGGACCAGGTCGCGCCGCTGCAGCTCCGTCAGGACGTCCTCCAGCGACTGGCTCTCCTGGGCAACTTGGGCCAGGGTGTCGAAGGGGAACTCCCGGCCAATGACGGCGGCGGTCTGGGCCACCCGTCTTGTGGCCTCGTCAAGCCTGTCCAGGCGGGCGTTGATGACCCCGGCTAGGGTGTCCGGCACGGCGATGTCCGCGATCTCCCGCGTGGCCCGCCAGTGGGAGTTCTCGCGCACCACCAGGCGGGCGTCCAGGAGGGAGCGAATGACCTCTTCCACAAAGAAGGGATTGCCCTCCGCCTTCTTCAGGATGAGGGCGCGCACCTTTTCCGGCAGGTCTTCGATGTGGAGAAGGCTGGACACCAGGCTGCGCGACTCCTCCTCACCCAGCGGCTCCAGCTCTACGGCGGTGTACCGATGGGGGAAATCCCGGGTGGCGGCCTCGTGGAAACGCCACGATGGCTCCTGGCGCCACGGGCGAAAGACGCCCACCAGCATCAGCGGTACTCGGTCGGTGATGGCCATGAGCTGCTGCACGAGATCAAGAGAGGTAGGGTCTATCCAGTGCAGGTCTTCAAACACCAGCACCAGGGGCTGCACGACCGCCACCCGTTCGATGAACGCTCGTACGGCGGTGAAGGTGCGTTCCCTTACCTGCGGGGGATTGAGGTACTTGACCCGCTCCAGTTCCTCTCCCTCCAGGCCAATTCCCAGAAGGGTGGCGATGAAGGGTGCCGTTTCCAGAATGCGGTCGGGCAGCAGGGCCGAGACGTGGGCGCGGAGCTTCTCGTACTTTTCCCGGTTTGTGTCCTGGCTGCGCAGGCCAAAGCAGGCGGTAAACAGCTCCACCAGGGGGGTGTAGGGAGTGGTGGAGGCGTAGGAGACCGAGCGACCCTCCAACCAGCGGGCCTTGGCCTCGCCGTCGGCGGACAGAACGCCCTCGGCGAGGAGCCTCTGGCGCAACTCGGCAATGAGCCGCGACTTCCCCAATCCCGCCTCGCCCATGACCGAGATGACCTGTCCGCGCCCCTGAAGCAGCTCCTCCACGGCCCTTCGCAGGAGGTCCATCTCGCGGCCACGGCCAATGAGGGGCGCCCGCAGACCCTCGATACCACGAAGGGCGCCGGGCGTCTCCTTTACACGAAGCACGCGATGGGCCTGCACCGGCTCGCTCTTGCCCTTCACCTCGACGGGGAAGGGCCCCTCCGCCTCGAATAGCGGCGCCACCAGCCGGTGGGTCGCCTCCGTGACCTGGAGGGTGCC
>JACQUM010000097.1 GCA_016210295.1 Chloroflexota bacterium
CCTTCGACCATCCCCCTGTCCCCCTTCCCGGCCAGGAAGGGGGCAATAATTGTATCTGGGAACACCCCCATCCGCCTATGGCGGACTGCCAAAGTCCCGACCATCGGGACTCTGGCCTCTCCTTTTCAGCAGCCTGCTAGGCTTTGGAGTCCCGCCAGGGCCTTCTCTCTAGCCTTGTCCCGTTTCCGCCGAGCGCCGCGAGCGCTCGCGGTCGGAGCTGTCTAACAGGATGGTCACGGGGCCATCGTTGACCAGCTCCACCTGCATGAGAGCTTGGAACCGGCCTGTCTCGACGTGGAGCCCAACCGACCGCAGCCCCTCCACCACCCGGTTGATGAGAGGCGCCGCCTCGTCGGGCGAGGCGGCGTCGGTAAAGCTAGGTCGGCGCCCCTTTCGCGTCTCGGCGTAGAGGGTGAACTGGCTCACCACCAAAACGCTTCCCCCCACGTCCAGGCAGGAGCGCTCGAAGTGGCTCCCCTCGGTCGGAAAGAGGCGCAGATGGGGTATCTTGTTGACGAGATAGACGGCATCGGCCTCGGTGTCGCCCCGGCGAACGCCCAAGAGGACCAGCAGGCCCGGGCCGGAATGACCTACGACCTCGCCATCGACCCGAACGCGCGCCGACGAGACCCTCTGGAGAAGGGCGCGCACTAGTCTTTGGCAGGACTCTCGCCGACCTGGCTGGCGGAGGGAGGCGGTGCGGGCGGCGCGGTCTCCCCTTTGGCGTCCTTGGTTGCCTTCTCGTCCTGCTCGCGGTCGCGGTTGTACCAGTAGTTGCCCCGACCGCTGAGCTTCTGGTCGGTGGAATAGAAACCAGAGCCCTTGAAGACAACGGTAGGAACTTGGACCACTCGGCGCGCACGTGAAGAGCACTGGGGACATGGAGCCTCGGGAGGGTCCTGGAACCCCTGACGCACGTCAAAACGATGGCCGCAGGCGGCGCATCGATATTCGTAGATGGGCATCTCTTCTCCGCCATTAGCACTCGTCATTTATGAGTGCTAAACGATAAGGAAGTGTATCAGGAACCACGACCGCTGTCAACGAAGGCGCCCGACCTCCGGAAGACGGGGAGGCCTTAGACTCCAAACGTTGTGGGCCCGACGTTCGGGTGCTATACTATCATCGATTTGGAAGGGGGACCATGGCAGAAGAGCTCAAAGAGAAGACGGAAATATCCCAGCCCGATCAACCGCCGGCGGGCCCCACCGCATTGACGATGAAGGCCCTCCTGGAAGCGGGTGTCCACTTCGGGCATCAGACCCGGCGCTGGCACCCACAGATGAAGCCATATATCTTCACCCAGCGCAACGGCATCCACATCATCGACCTCCAGCGCACCATGGTCCTGCTAGAGCAGGCTTGCGTCTTTGCTCAAGACCTCGTTGCCAGCGGCAAGGAGGTCCTCTTCCTGGGGACAAAGAAGCAGGCCCAGGAAACGGTCCAGGCAGAGGCGACACGGTGCGGCATGCACTATGTGAACGTTCGCTGGCTAGGGGGGACCCTCACTAACTTCGCCACCATCCAGGCGCGGATCGACTATTTGGCGCGTCTGGAGAACCGCAAGGCCAGAGGCGAGTTCGAGCTTCTGCCCAAGAAAGAGGCGCTGGAGCTGGAGAAGGAGATCACTAAGCTGAACCGGCACTTCGGCGGCATCAAGACCATGACCCACCTTCCCGGCGCCCTCTACATCATCGACACCACCAAGGAGAGGATCGCCGTCCAGGAGGCCCAGAAAACGGGCATCCCGGTGGTGGCCATCGCCGACACCGACTGTGAAGTCAACGTGATCCAATACCCCATCCCGGGAAACGACGACGCCATCCGCTCTATTCGGCTCATCACAGGCCGCATCGCCGATGCCGCGCTGGCTGGCCTGGCGGAGCGGCAACGTCGCCTCGAGGAGCCTGCCCCCGCGATGGCGGGGGAGGACCGGCGCTAAAGCCTCCAGACGATTCCCCTCCTTCGTATCGCGATCTACCTGGACAGGGAAACAAAGGAGTCATCATGGCTATCTCCACGGAAGCGATACGGGCCCTCCGCGAGGAGACCGGGGCTGGGATCATGGACTGCAAGCGGGCCCTGGAAGAGGCGGGGGGCGACTCCGCCAAGGCCAAGGAGTTGCTCCGGCAAAAGGGCCTCGCCCTGGCGGCCAAGAAGGCAGAGCGCGCTGCCAACCAGGGCCTTGTAGAGGCGTACGTCCATGGTGGGGGACGCATCGGCGTCCTTGTGGAGGTGAACTGCGAGACCGACTTCGTGGCCCGGACCCTGGAGTTCAAAGAGTTAGCCCATGACCTGGCCCTCCAGATCGCCGCCATGGCCCCCCAGGTGGTGGACGACGAGACGGCTTTGGACGACCTGGACATCAGCCGCGGCGAGCCCCGCCTCCTCTATCAGCCCTTCATCCGTGACCCCAGCAAGACCGTCCGCCAGGTGATGACGGACGTAGTCGCTCGCGTCGGAGAGAACATTCGCGTCCGACGGTTCACGCGCTTCGAACTGGGCTCCTGAGGACCCCCATGGACAGACCCCGGTACAAGCGGGTCCTCCTCAAGATCAGCGGGGAATCGCTGACCGGCGGCAAGGGTTTCGGCATCGACTTCCCCACCGTTCGAAACATCGCAGCGTATCTCCAACGTCTCACCGAGCGAGGCATCGAGCTGGCCATCGTAGTCGGTGGGGGAAACTTCTGGCGAGGGCAGACAGCCGAGAAGAACGGCATGGACCAGGCGACCGCCGACTACGCCGGGATGCTCGCGACCATCATCAACGCTCTCGCTCTTCAGGACGCGCTGGAGAAGTGCAATGTCCCCACGCGGGTCCAGACCGCTGTCTCCGTTCAGGCGGTCGCTGAGCCGTACATTCGCCGGCGGGCCATCCGGCACCTGGAGAAAGGCCGCGTGGTCATCTTCGCCGGCGGGACGGGGAACCCTTTCATGACCACTGATACTGCCGCCGCCCTTCGCACCATCGAGATCGATGCCGAGGTGCTCCTGATGGCGAAGAACCAGGTGGACGGCGTCTACGACGCCGACCCGCGCCTCCATCCGGAGGCCCGGCGCTACGATCGGCTCACCCATATTGAAGCGCTGAACAACCGCCTCGGCATCATGGACAGCACCGCTCTCTCCCTGTGCATGGACAACAAGCTCGACATCATCGTATTTGACCTCTTTGCTCCCCATAGCCTGGAGCGGATCATCTTCGAGGGCGAGCATATAGGCACCCTGGTCACTAGTCGCGTCTCGCCCGGGTCCGGCGCGGCAGGAGGTAAAGGATGATCGAAGAGACCCTGAAAGACGCCGAAGGGCGGATGAAGAAGACAGAGGAGGTGCTCCGCCGGGAGCTCGCCACCGTTCGAACGGGCCGTGCAAGCCCCGCCCTCCTGGAGGGGACCACCGTCGACTACTACGGGACACCGACGCCCCTCAACCAGCTCGCCGGCATCACGGCCCCGGAGCCGCACCTGGTGGTGGTCCAACCGTGGGACAAGGGTTCCATCCCGGCCATCGAGAAGGGGATCCTGAAATCGGACCTGGGCCTCACTCCCTCCAACGACGGCTCGGTGATCCGCCTGCCCATCCCCGCGCTGACGGAGCAGCGTCGCAAGGAACTGGTCCGTCTCGTCCACAAACGGGTGGAGGAGGACAGAGTCGCCCTCCGGAACGTCCGCCGGGATGCCCTGGAGCACCTCCGCCGCGCCCTCAAGAACAAGGAGATCTCCGAGGACGAGGAGCGGCGAGCCCAGGAGAGGCTGGAGAGGCTGACGGAGAAAGCCATCGTCGAGGTTGATAAGGTGGGAGAGCTCAAAGAGGCCGAGATCCTGGAGATCTGAGGGGTTCCCAGAGAAACCGTGGCTCCCCCCGCTCCATCCCCGCGCCCCCTCCCAACCCACGTGGCCATCATCATGGACGGCAACGGCCGGTGGGCAACCCAGCGCGGACTCCCTCGTCTGGAAGGCCACCGAGTGGGGACGGAGAACATCCGCCGCATCGTGCGGACCTTCGCCGAGCGCTCCATCCCCTACCTCACCCTCTATGCCTTCTCCACGGAGAACTGGTCTCGCCCTCCAGAGGAGGTGGGGGGCCTCTTCCGCCTCCTGGGCGAAGCGGTAAGCAGAGAGGTGCAGGGCCTCCATCGGGAGGGAGTCCGCCTCCGCCACATCGGCAGGCTGGAGCGCCTCCCGGAGGAGCTCCAGCGCCAGATCCGCCACGCCATTTCCCTGACCCAGGAGAACCGGGGCCTGACCCTCTGCCTGGCCTTCGACTACGGCGGCCGGGACGAAATCGTGGATGCGGTGCAGGCTCTCCTGAAGAAAGGCGTTGCCCCCGAGGAGGTGACCGCAGAGGCCCTGCGGCAGCACCTCTACGCCCCCGACATCCCCGACCCCGACCTCATCGTCCGCACGGCCGGCGAGATGCGCCTGAGCAACTTCCTCCTCTGGCAGGCGGCCTATGCGGAGTACTACTCGACGCCCGTCCTCTGGCCCGACTTCGGGCCGCAGGAGGTGGAGAAGGCCCTGGCAGCCTACACCGCTCGCCAGCGCCGTTTCGGCGCCCTGGGCGCCGAGGGTTAGAGTGGGCGCCTCGCCGTCGGGGAGCCTCCGCCTCCGAGTCCTGAGCGCCGCCGTCGGGCTGCCCCTCCTCCTTCTGGCGGTATGGGTCGGCGGCACCGTCCTATTCGTCCTCACGAGCCTGGTGGCCCTGGCGGCTCTGTGGGAGTTCCGCCGCCTGGCGGCTCCCTCGGGCCCTCTTGCAACGCTGTTTGCCGGACCCGCCATCCTCCTCCTGCTGGAGGAGGCGTGGCTGGGGACGGCGGCGGAGTCCCTGGGCCCCATCCTGGCCGGGCTGTTCCTTGGTAGCCTGGCCTTCTACCTCCTGTGGGCGGCCCTGCGTCCCCCCCAGGGCAACCTGCTGGCAGGATGGGCCCTCAGCGTGACAGCCGTCCTCTACATCGGGGGGCTGCTGAGCTATGGGTTCCGACTGCGTGGACTGGAGCAGGGATTCTCCTGGCTGCTCCTCAGCCTGCTGGTCACCTTCGCCTCCGATACAGGGGCCTACTTCATGGGACGGGCCCTCGGGCGGCACAAGATGGCGCCCCGACTGAGCCCGGGGAAGACCTGGGAGGGGGCGTTGGGAGGGCTCGTCGCCGCCGGCGCGGCCTGCGCCCTGCTCGTCTACCTGTTCGCTCTGGGACCTCCTCCGCTGGTAGGGGCGGGGCTGGGCATCATACTCTCCGTGGCCGCCCAACTGGGCGACCTGGCGGAGTCGTTCATCAAGCGGGCGGCGGGCGCCAAGGAGGCGGGGGGACTCATCCCCGGCCATGGCGGGGTCCTGGACCGGCTGGACTCCCTCCTCTTCGTCTTCCCTGTGCTCTACTACGCCGTGGCGTGGGGAGTAGTATAAGAAGCATCTCCCCCGCGCCCTAGCACCGACTCTAGTTTCTCTGGGAATTAGAAGCAACCAGCGATAAAGGCAAGGTGTAGTTGTTCAGGAGGAAGCGATGTTTTCAGAGATACGCCTTTCGAATTTCAAGAGTTTTCGCGGTGAGCACAAAATTCCCTTACGGCGGCTTACAATACTGGTAGGCCCTAACGGGTCTGGAAAGAGTTCTATCCTCCAAATTCCGATCATTTGCGAGCACAGTTTAGGCCAGGGTATTCTACAGACAGTGAGCGGACCTCTCGATTTGGGAGGTCTGTCTGATCTGTATTCGCCCCCAGGCCCGCTGCCAAGGATAGGCCTTACAGTCTTGGAGTCACTAGACCTGTCCTTTCTGGCGGGCGATGCAACACCCGTCACCGCAAGTGCAGAATTCGACGCTTCATTCGGCTCGAACCCGGACGCCGGGTTAGAAATTAAGTCAAAAGTTTTCAATGTAAAGTACAGGTGGCAAGACAACACCGTAGAGCCACAACGATACGAACAGGACGGTAGCTACATCGCTTTCAGCACATCGCGTGGCCTGATGAACAGCATTCAAATAAGTGACAGAGGCGGTGCCAAGTGGCAGGACCTAGAGAAAGATATCCAGGCCACGCTATCAATGATGGGCAACGCGTTAAAGGCTATTCGTCTTGTCCCCGCGCTGCGCGGCTTTTCTGCGGCAAGATATGTTTTGGGCCAAGAGACATACAACGACTTCGCAGTCAACACAAACCCGACTGAGAATGCTGTGAGGTTGGCTACCACACTCACGTACGACAACGACCTTCGTAACAGTGTCAAGACCGTCCTAGCCACTTTGACCGGAGTAGACATCGACCGAGAGTTGATCCCCGATAAGCGAATCACGGTTGTCTCGCGGCGCCCAAGCCCGGAAGCTCCGCCAAAAGATGTAGTTCCTACCAATGAAGGTTTCGGCACCAACCAACTCATACACCTAGTCGCTCAGACGCTAGCCACTCCTCGCGGCGGAACAGTACTCATCGAAGAGCCTGAGATCCACCTTCATCCTGATGCGCAGTTCAAGCTAGGAAGGTGGCTTGGTGAACACGTGATCAAAGCTGACAAGCAGTTAGTGATTGCGACTCATAGCGAGCGGCTCTTAGTTGCCCTTCTATGGCTTGTCAGGCAAGAGGTGATGACACCCGCGGACATGGTTATCCACTACTTCCACCTGGATCCAAAAGCACAGACTCAACATCATCGTCTGGATGTTACACACGGAGGTCTACTGCAAGGGGAGTTCAAGGGATTCTTCCCCGACCCAGACATCCCGGAATTTACTGACCTTCTCAAAGGGCTAAGAACTTCTACGCTGTGAACGCGTACACTTGTTGAGGCGAGGGTTCAGTGAATAGGAGCAAAAAGGGATAACCAATGTTCAAGAAACCCAAGGGCCTCGCCATCCTGGGCTCCACCGGCTCCATCGGCACCCAGACCCTGGACGTCGTCCGGGCCTTTCCGGGAGAGTTCAAGGTGGTGGCGCTGGCCGCCGGGCGCAACGTGGATCTCCTCGCGCAGCAGGCCCAAGAGTTCTCCCCTACCCTCGTCTCCTGCGGAGAGCACGAGCTTCCAGTGGAGCTCCGAGGCAAGATCGCGACGCTGGAGGAGATGGCGACGCATCCCTCGGTGGACATCGTCGTGGTCGGGATCCCCGGGCTGGCCGCCCTCTCCCCCACTCTGGCGGCCCTCCGGACAGGGAAGCGGGTCGCCCTGGCGAGCAAAGAGGTGCTGGTCGTGGCGGGGGAGATCGCCATGACGACGGCCCGAGCGCACGGGGCCACCATCCTACCCCTGGACAGCGAGCACAACGCCCTCTGGCAATGCCTGCGGGGCGAGGAGCATCGGGAGGTCCGTCGCCTCGTTCTCACCGCCTCCGGCGGCCCCTTCCGCACCCGCCCTGCGGCGGAGCTGGCCCAGGTGACGCCGGAAGAAGCCCTGGCCCATCCCACCTGGCGCATGGGCCCCAAGGTCACTATCGACTCGGCGACGCTGATGAACAAGGGCTTCGAGGTGCTGGAGGCTCACTGGCTCTACGATCTCCCCTATGAAGCCATCAGCGTCGTCGTGCACCCGCAGAGCATCGTCCACTCCTTGGTGGAGTTCGTGGACGGCTCGCAGAAGGCCCAGCTCTCTCACCCCGACATGCGGATGCCCATCCAGTACGCGCTCACCTATCCCCAGCGCCGCCTCAACCCCGCCCTCCCGCTCCTGGACCTGACCACCGCCGGCGCCCTGACCTTCGAGCCTCTGGACACGGCGAGGTTCCCGTGCTTCCGCCTCGCCCGAGAGGCAGCCGCCCAGGGGAACACCTACCCCGCGGCGCTGAACGCCGCCGACGAGGTGGCCGTCGAGCTGTTTCTCGCGCGTAAGGTCCGCTTCACCGACATCCCTCGCCTCGTGGAAGGAGCGTTGCAGGAGCACAAGCCCGTCTCGCATCCGGCACTGGACGACTTGCTGGCCGCCGACGGCTGGAGCAGGAAGTGGGTCCGCTCCCAGGCCCTGGTGAGCTCCTGATGGAAATCCTCTTCCTCGCCGCCGTCACGCTGGCCGTCCTCAGCCCCCTCATCATCGTTCACGAGCTTGGCCACTTCCTGACGGCGAAGCTCTTCCGCGTCACGATCAAAGAGTTCGGCGTCGGGTTCCCGCCGCGCCTCTTCAGCATCTGGACCGGGAGCACCACGGTCCAAGTGAACGAGGCGACCAGCTATACCCCCACGCCCGGCCTAGAAACGGTCCGACCCGGTGCGCTCATCAAGGTCAGAGCCGTCCTGCAGGAGGACGGCTCCTACCTGGCCCGAGAGATCGGCCAGAGTCGCAAACGGCCCGTCGAGTCCGATGGGGAGATAGTGCTGGAAGGCAAGGTGCGAGCCGTCCAGGGAGACCGGCTATCCCTCGCCCCGATGCTCTACTCCGTGAACGCCGTCCCCTTGGGCGGCTTCGTCAGGATGGCGGGAGAGGAGGACCCCAGCATCCCGGGCAGCCTCGCCTCCAAACCGGTCTGGAAGCGTTTCCTGGTGATGGTCGCGGGGTCGGGAATGAACATTCTGCTCGCGTTCCTCCTCTTCACCTTCGTCGCCACCCTGCCCTACCAGACCCTCGCCGGCACGGTGGTCATCGTCGAGGTCGCATCCGGCTCCCCCGCCGAAGGGGCGGGGCTCCGCCTAGGTGACGAGATCGCCGCCGTGGACGGCAGGCCCATCTCCCGCACCAGCGAGTTGGGCAAGCTCGTCAGGGAACGTCTTGAAAAGGTGATCACCCTTACCGTCACCCGTCAGGGAACGCCGCTCTCCGTCTCCCTGCGGCCCCGCTCCGACCCGCCTGTGAACCAGGGGCCCATGGGCGTTGTCATCGGCCTCAAAGACCCTTACGCCATCACAGAACGGCTCCCCCTCTGGGAGGCGCCCCTGGCCGGCTTCCAGCAGAGCGTGCTCGTCCTGGCTCTCGTTCAGCAGGAGATGGGGCGCTGGGTGGCAGGCCAGGCGGAGCCTCAGGTGTCCGGCCCCATCGGCATCGCCCAGATGACGGGGGAGGTCGCCAAGTTCGGCATCCTGCCCCTCCTCCAGTTCGCGGGTCTCCTGAGCCTGAACCTCGGCATCCTCAACATTCTCCCCATCCCCGCCCTGGACGGGGGACGCGTGCTCTTCCTCGTCTTGGAGGTCCTCCGGGGCGGCAGGCGCATCTCGCCCAAGAAGGAAGCGATGGTCCATCTGGTGGGATTCGCAGTCCTTCTCAGCTTGATCCTCCTTGTCAGCTATTTCGACATCCTTCGCCTGTTGAGCGGCCAGCCACTCGTCCCCAGCGGATGAGACGCGTGGTACAATCGCACTAGGCGAGGAGGAGCCCCAACGATGCCCCAGCGCCGCCAGTCCAAGATGGTCTACGTCGGCAACGTCCCCGTGGGCGGCGGCGCGCCCGTCACCGTCCAGTCCATGACCAAGACCGACACGCGGGACGTGGAGGCCACGGTCAACCAGATCCGAGCCCTGGAAGAGGCGGGGTGCGACATCATCCGCTCCGCCGTGCCGGACATGGAGGCCGCCCTGGCCTTGAAAGAGATCAAGAGGCGCATCCGCATCCCCCTCATCGCCGACATCCACTTCCACTACCAGCTCGCCCTTCAATCGCTGGAGAGCGGCGTGGACGCCCTGCGCCTGAACCCGGGCAACATCCGCGACCCGGAGAAGGTGCGCCTCGTCGTCCAGAAGGCCAAGGAGCGCCAGGTGCCCATCCGCATCGGCGTCAACTTCGGCAGCCTGCCTCCCGTGGGGGCCATCGGCGTCGCCAGCCGCTCCAGCCGTCTTGAGGACGGCGTCAACAGGCTCTCCAAGCTCGCCAGCAACGGAGGCGGGGCCTACACCGTCGTCGACCACATGGTGGACACCGCCCTGTGGGAGATCCGCCTGCTGGAGGAGCAGGACTTCGCCCAGATCAAAATCTCGCTGAAGGCCTTCGACGTGCCGACCACCGTCGAGGCGTACCGCCGCCTAGCCGAGCTGGTCCCCTACCCTCTCCACCTGGGCATCACCGAGGCGGGGACGCCGGTGAAGGGCGCCATCCGCAGCGCGGTGGGCCTGGGGACCCTCCTCTACATGGGCATCGGCGACACCATCCGCGTCTCCCTGGCAGGCGACCCGGTGCTGGAGGTGGAGGCGGGGTACGAGATCCTGAAGTCGCTGAACCTGCGCCAGAAGGGCGTGACCCTCATCGCCTGCCCCTCCTGCGGCCGCGCCGACGTGGACATCGTGAAGTACGCCAACATGGTGGACGAGGCCCTGAAGAGGGTGAACAGGCCCATCAAGGTGGCGGTCATGGGGTGCGAGGTGAACGGCCCCGGGGAGGCCAAGGACGCCGACGTGGGCATCGC
>JACQUM010000098.1 GCA_016210295.1 Chloroflexota bacterium
ACACTATGGTCATGGCGGTGTCGGAGCGGACGCGGGAGATCGGGATCAGGAAGGCGGTGGGGGCGACCAACGGGGATATCCTCACGGACTTCCTGCGAGAGGCGGCTTCGATCGGGTTCCTGGGGGGGCTTTTGGGGCTGGCGGTGGGGAGCCTTCTCGTCGTCCTGGTCAACAACGGCACCGCCGGCCAGGGGGTGGTGATCTTCGCCATCACGCCGCGGTTGACGCTTGTGGTCCTCCTCTTCTCAGCCCTTGTGGGGACGGGGGCTGGCCTGTTGCCGGCCCTGGCCGCGGCGCGGCGCAGCCCCGTCGAGGCCCTGCGTGCCGAGTGACATGCCTGTCGTCGAGACGCGGGACCTCGTCAAGCGCTATCGCATGGGCAGGTACGATGTGCCTGCCCTCAACGGCGTCACGCTCCGGGTAGAGGCTGGCGAGTTTATCGCCATCATGGGCCGCTCGGGCTCTGGGAAGTCGACCCTCTTGAACCTGATCGGCTGTCTCGACCGGCCGACCAGCGGAGCTGTGCTGCTTGTTGGGCAGGAGGTGAGCCGCGCTCTCGAGCGCGATCTGCCACGGATCCGCCGCGAGGAGGTGGGCTTCGTCTTTCAGCATTTCAACCTCATCCCGACCCTCACGACGCTGGAGAACGTGCTGTTGCCTCTCCGGTATGCGCGGGTGGCGCAGGGCCTGGCCAGGCAGCGTGCCAAGGAAATGCTCGAGTCGGTGGAGATGGGGCACCGGCTGGACCATCGCCCGGCGGAGCTCTCCGGCGGAGAGCAGCAACGAGTCGCCATCGCCCGGGCCCTGGTCAACCGTCCCGCCGTCGTCCTCGCCGACGAGCCGACGGGAGAGGTGGATACGCAGACGGCTCTCACCATCATCCAGTTGATGATGCACCTGAATCAGACCCTCGGGCAGACCTTCCTGGTGGTGACCCACGATAGGATGGTGGCCGAGCACGCCCAGAGGATCGTCCATCTCAAAGATGGTCGGATAGAGAGCGATACGCGTACCATACTCCGCTGAGGTCAGCCAAGAGCGGCCTGCCCGGTGGGGCAGAGGTCCAAAAGCGGGCAGGAGCGGCACCGCGGCTCCCTCTTCCTGCAGGTCCTCTTGCCATGCTCCACGAGGAGGGCGTGGTACTCGTTGAACAGGGCAGGATCCGGTGGGAGGCGGGCCTCGAAGAGGGTTTTGACCTCCTCGTACCGGGCCTTCTCTTTGATGAGACCCAGCCGGCCCAGGACACGCTGGGTAAAGGCGTCGACGACGAAGCTGGGGTTACCGGCGGCATAGAGAAGGATGGCGTCGGCGGTCTCCGGGCCGATGCCATGGACGGCAAGCAGCTCCCTGCGGATGTCGCTCAGTGGCCGCTCGTTGAACAGTCGAGCAAGGTCGTCGCCGTAGCGGCCCAGGAGTTCCCCCAGGGCCTTGAGCTTGCGGGCCTTGGCCTGGAACGTTCCTGCCGGTCTTATGAGAGAAGCCACATTCTCCAGAGGCAGGCGACGGAGGGCCGCGGGGGAGAGGACATCGGCAGCCTTGAGCCGGGCGATGGCCCGCTCCACGTTGGCCCAGGCGGTGTTCTGAGTCAAGATCGCCCCCACCATCACCTCGAAAGGCGTCTCCGCCGGCCACCATCGCTGCGGGCCGTAGGCGGCGAAGAGACGCTGGTAGACCTGGGTCAGGATGGTCTTTCGGGAGGGAGGGGGGCTCACGGCACGGGGGCGGAGAGGCTCTCCCTCACCAATCGGGCGCCGACCTCGTAGGCCTGCTGGAGGGCCTCGGGGTACTTGTGCACGTCGCCTTTCCGAGACATGCTGGCGTAGGTGGTCTCCGCCTCCTGGCGGAACTGGAAGCTCACGAACCAGGAGCGGACGGTAAGGCGGGTGCCGGTGAACTCCTTGGGGTTATCGGAATCGGCGACGCCGATGAAGAGGCCCTTTCCGGCTCCCGGACTCTCGCGGAGCGGGCGTTTGAGGAGGTGCTTGGCGACCCACAGGGCCTGGGTGCGGTCGATGAGGGCCTTGGCCTGGGCGGGGACGCCGCGAAAGGCGACGGGCGCTGCCAGGAAGACCAGGTCGACGGCGCGGAGCTTGGCGTAGAGGGGCTGCATGTCGTCTATCACGGTGCAGATGCCCGTGAGCAGGCAGTCCTCCGACTGGGGGCAGATGCAGGGGGAGATGCGGAGGTCCAGGAGGACGACCTTCTCCACGGAGGCTCCGGCGTCCCGAGCCCCTTCCAGGGCCCGGTCCAGTAAGGCTTCGGTGTTGCCGCCGCGCCGGGTGCTTCCTGCGATGCCGAGGACGGATAGGGTCATACGCGCCCATTATAGGTGGACGGGGAGGACGTCGGCGAGGCGGATGGCCCGCTGGGTCACGTGGCACCGGTATGCCAGTAGAGTGACCCCTATCTTGGCCACCTCCCGAAGGGCGTGGCCGAAGGCGGGGTCCGCCGCGTCGTTTGGAGCCACGGCTTCGGTGTCCTCCCGCTGGACAACGAAGATCGCCGCGGCCTTTCCGCCGCTTCGAGCGATCTCGCCGAGGGCCTGAAGATGGCGGGTGCCCCGCGTCGTGGGCGCGTCGGGGAAGAAGCCGATTCCTCCCTCCACCAGGGTGATGGGCTTGGTCTCGACGACCAGAGAACCTGTCGGACCGGAGAAGAGGAGGTCGGCCCGACCGTGGCCCAGAGGTGGCTCGCGGAGGAGGGTGGTGTAGGAGGTGAGGAGAGGGAGGCGGCGCTGGGCCCAGGCCTCGGCGATGAGGAGGGGCGGCAGGCGGGCGTCGCAGGAGACGAACGCGGCTCCCAGCTTCACCAGAACGGCGTCGTACTGCGTCTTCCTGTGCCCGGGACTTGTGGGGGTTTGGGGGTGGCTCCAGGGGAGCGGTGTCTCTGGGGTGGTCCGCTGCCCCGCCGCGGCAAGGTAGACCCTTCGGCCTGGCGCGAGCAGCTCGCGCAGCCGGCCGGAGTTGGGAAGGTGGGCGACAACCTCCGCGCCGCCCAGGGAAACGGCGACGGAGAAACGGTTGGGTCGGCGGAGGAAGGTGGCGGAGAGGAGAGCTGCTGGCAGGTGCACGAGAAGTCCAGCTTGGGTTTTCTGGTGGAGTATACCAGGGCTTGACCCGGCCGTTCTCCGCCGCTTCCTCCCTGGTTCTTTTGCACCATGCCGTTCAGGGCTTTTTCAGGCAAGGCGCTCGGTTTTTCATGGGCCGTTTCGCCCCTTGCGGTAAAGACAAAGGGGAGACGCCTCGCTCGGCTCTCTGGAGGGATCGTGGAGACTCAAGGGACAAGATGGGGATTGCCGGAGTCCATCACCGGGATAGCCATTCTGGCTGTTGCGGTGATCGTCGTCGTCGCCGTTCTCGGCGGAGCGACCATCGCCCTTGTGCCGGGGCTGACTTTCGCTCTGGCCGTCGGGGCGAGCTACGCCTTGTACCGGCGGTATGCTCCCATCAGACCACGGGTCGCTGTTCCTAGCAGGGCGGACTATTTCGTTGTGGCTGGCCTCCTGGTCGTCGCGGGGGCGGTGGCCGTGGCCCTCGTCACCGGATGGCCCATCGCTCTCGTGCCCGGGATAGCCTACGCTCTCGCCCTGGCCACAGCCTACCTGCTGTACCAACAGCACGCTCGGGAAACGGCGCAGGTCTTGGCGCCTTCGATCGCATTAGCGGAGCGCAAGGAGATGCCGGCGGCCTCGGCCCGAGCTGGCCTTGGGGTGGTGGCCGGAACGGTGGCCTTCCGGGTTGTCGGCGCCCATGGCACGTGCCTTATTGGTCGGAGCCTAGGCGACCTGGTAACCGTTGGCGCCGCAGGGTCTGTCTCTCCTCGTGTGTGTCCCCAGGCCGAGGCGGTCCTGCGTCTCGCTGCAGCGGGGGATGGAGACGTGAGGGAGTGGTGCTGTCCCATTTACGACCACCTCCTCGTCTTCCGGCGAGAGGGCGAACTGACAAGCAAGGCCGCATAGGCACTGGCGGCGCCCATTCGGTCTCTCTGAGGCCTCGGGCACTTTGGGTGAAAGGGCTTCGTCTCGCCATGGGGAAGGCGAAGCCCTTTTGGTAGTGGACACCCTTCTTCTCTGATGATTGTCTGGCACCAACGAGTGCGGTTGAGGGATGACCGCCCTTGGCAGCGCCGGTCTGATGCGGCATACTAGTGCTCGATCCGGGAAGCGCAGGAGACCGGTCTGAGAAAAGAAAAGGAGAGGAGCGGCCGTGGCTGAGATCTATAGGGTCTTCCGGGCCCAGGGGGTCAAGGGCTGGGTCCTCTATGCGGTGGTGGGCTGGGCCATTATCATCGGGACCATGCTGGGCACCATCGCCGTGGCCTGGGGCGTGTGGGACCCGGTGGCCCCCTTGGGCCAACTCCTTTTGGCGGGGTTCCTTCTGGGGCTCACCATCGCCATGGTCGTGAGCGTTCTGATCGATTTGGGGAAGGGTTCCTACGAGGCCAAGCGGGCGAAGTAGCTGTCTCGGTGCCTCTGAAATAGAGCGGCCCCCGACACTCGTCGGGGGCCTTTTGTTGCCTCGGAGAGGGCTCTACCTTCCTTGAAGAGTCCGGACGTGGCGGACCAGGGCCCAGACCTCGTCGTCGGTCAGGAGGGGGCCGAAGCCGGGCATGTGGCCCGCGGGCGCCTGGGCGATCTGGGAGGTCCCGTGGACGGCGATCCAGAAAAGCTCGCCATCGGTCCTGGCGATGACCGCCGCGTCCTTGTAGTTGGCGGGCGGAGTCACCTGCGCCCCTAGGAAGAAGGGCGCGGCCTTGCCCTTGCCGTCGCCGCTGGAGCCGTGGCAGACGGCACAGTTGACTCGGAAGGCCTCCGCTCCCATGGCGGCGGTCACGGCGTTGGCGGGCAGAGAGCTTGACGCGCCGCGAACGTCCTGAAACGTCAGTGTCCTCGAGGAGGCCTTGGCCTCCAGGACCACCGTGGTCCCTCGCTGCGTGAAGGGGACGGAGGCGACGGGTGGATAGAGGCGGGGTGACTCCTGGGGGCGGTAGGACTGCGTGTAGTGCTGCTCGATGAAGAAGTCCACGGCGTAGCCCGGTGCCTTGCATCCCGCTGCCAAGAGGAGGCCCAGCAGGAAGACGGGCAGCAGCCTCGCCCAGCCGGAGGTCACGCGACGCAAGAAGAGCATGGGTTTTCTCGTCTCTCCCGTATCAACGTCCAGTCTGGGAGGAGCTCTGTCCCTCGCGGACGATGTTCTCCGCTCCCACCCGCCGGAAGACCCCCTCCGCCACCCCGAGCCGGTTCTCCTCCACGCTGACGATCACGCCGATGGCGCCCTCGGTGATGCGAGTGTCGTAGGGGTCGAGCTTGAGGCGGGGGAGCCGTGACTCGAAAATGACGCCTAAAAATGTGAAGGTAAGGGCGCCCAGCATGGTGCCCTCGTACAAGATCATGCTCATGGCGGGCACGGCGATGATGGGCTTCCCGCCGGACACCAGGGGGTAGGAGAGCTGGGTGCCCACCGTGAACAGGACGGCGATGGAGAAGCCCACCACAGCGCCGATGAGGGGGAAGATGAACAGCTTGTGCCCCGGGTCGTGCTCCCCAAAGGCCCCTTCGGGGTAGGGCGTGCCGGTGAGGATGTCGTAGTCCTGCGCGGCGAAGCCCGCTTCCCGGAGCTGGCTCGTGGCGTGGGCTGCCGCCTCGGCGGTGCCGAAGACTCCCAGAACGCTTCTCTTTCTCATAGCCATGGTCGTTCCCTCGCTTCCATCGAGTCTCTGTCTTCCGTCTTGCTACCAGACCTGCGAGCTCGCCTCCTCTCGGAGGATGGCCGGAACCCGAGCGTTCCCGATGGTGATTTCCGTCTTGAAGACCTGTCCCTCCTTCTGCTCCCAGACCGGCACAAGCGGGAAGACCTTGGAGAAGAGGAGGAGCAGGAAGCCCACCAGCCCGAAGGAGCCAAGGACGATGGCCGCTTCTGCCAGGCTGGGAGAGTAGAAGTTCCACATGAAGGTCTGGGGCTGCTTGGACGAGAGGCCAGGCACGATGATGAGGAAGCGCTCCAGCCACATCCCGATGTTCACCAGGATGGCGGTCCAGACCATCAGGGGGATGTTCCGTCTCACTCGTCGGGAGAGCCATAAGGGCACGGGGATGAAGAACGCGGTGAGCAGGAAGATGACGACGAGGACGTTGTAGGGGAAGGTGAAGATGCGCAGCTCCATCACGGCCACTTCCTGCGTCTCCCCGCTGTAGAGAGCGAAGGTGATGTCCAGCCAGAGGGCGAAGAACCAGGCCGTGGCGACGGCGATGAGGAGCCGTCCGATGTTATCGAAGTGTTCCTCCCAGATGTAGTGGTCCATCTTGTAGATCCAGCGCATGAGGGCCATGAGGAGGATCACCGCGGCGACGCCCGAGTGGACGGCCCCGAGAACGAAGTAAGGGGCGAAGATGCTGGCGTGCCAGGCGGGCACGATGGAAACGGCGAAGTCCCAGGAGACGATGCTGTGCACGGAGACGAACACGGGAAGGATGATGGCGGAGAGGAGGATGCCTGCTATTCCCTGGAATTTCCACTGGCGCGGAGTGCCGCGCCAGCCGAGGGAGAGGACGCCGTAGATGCGTTGCTGCCAGCCGGTGGTGCGGTCCCGGATGTTGGCCAGATCGGGGATGAGGGCGGTGTAGACGAAGAGGATGCTCCCCGTGAGATAGGTGATGATGGCGGCGGGGTCCCAGACCAGGGGGGAACGGACGTTGGGCCAGATGCCCCGCCAGAAGTCGTAGCCGAAGACCCAGTAGGCGATGCGCCAGGGCCGCCCCGCGTGAATAACGGGATGGAGCAGGGAGGTCATGAGGGCGAAGACGGTCATGGTCTCCGCCGCTCGGGTGACCGGGCGGCGCCATTCAGCCTGGCTCAGGCGGAGAATGGAGGAGATCATGGTGCCGGCGTGGCTGATCCCGACCCAGAACACGAAGTTGACGATCATGAAGCCCCAGAAGACGGGCCGGTTCAGCCCCGTGACGCCGAGGCCGAAGATGATGAAGCTCGCTCCCGCGGTGACCCCCGCGGCGACGAAGGCCCCGGTCAGGAGGACCAGGGCGATCCAGCGGCGGGGGACGGTCAGGACAGGCCAAAGCAGCTCGTCGTTGATCTGCTTGGCTGTCAGGGTCGGGCGGTCGAGCATGGTGGCCAGTCTCCTTCTTTACTCCGGTTTGGCGAGGACGTGGAACGCTCCTCGGAGGTAGGGACGCGCGACACGGATGAGGAGCGCTTGCTGCATTTCCCACAGGGAGATAGGGGGCACGACCTTGGTCGCCACCATGTAGAGGAAGATGGCGCCCGAAATCCCGCCGACCAGGATCATCACGTCTGCCGCGTCGGGCAGCGTCACGTTCGGCAGGGCGGTGAGTCGGTGGCCGGTGACGTCCTCCACCGAGAAGCTGGAGACGTAGATCCTGATCCTGTCCAGGACGACCCCGACGAGGATGAAGCAGGAGATGACCACCGGCCCCAAAATGCTCTTGCGGATGGGGTTCCAGATGATGAGCAGGAGGGGAATGATGAAGGAAAAGACCAGCGCCCCCAGGAAGAAGGGCTGGTAGGCCCCGCCGAACTGGAGGAGCCGGATGGTGTCCGATTCCACGGGCAGCCGCCCGTACCAGAAGATGACGAAGGCGGACCACCAGAGGTAGAACCAGAAGAGGGTGAGGGCCAGGAGCACCTTGGCGAAGTTCCAGAACTGCTCCAGGCGCAAGTACCGGTGATAGCCTCCAAGGGTCCGGTGGAGGAACATGATGACGAAGAAGGTCGCCAGGCCCGCCTGGAGGCCGGTGACGGCGTGGAACAGGGGGAAGACGGAGTCCTTCCAGCCGGGGACGAGGGCGATGGAGAACTCGATGACCAGCACGGCGTGGGTGGTGCCGTACAGCATCATGTAGAAGACGCCCAGGAGGGAGAGGACGGCCTTGTGCACTCGCCACTGGGTGGGCGTCCCCCGCCACCAGGAGGCGAAGCGGACACCCAGGCTGTGGCGCAGCCCTGTGGCGTGGTCTCGGGCCGCCGCTAGGTCGGGCAGGGCGGAGGTGGCGACCAGGGCGAGCCCGCAGAGCGTGAGCATGAACAGGATGAGGGTGTCCCACACGTAGGGCCCGCCTGGAAAGCTCAACCAGAGGCTGCGACGGTCTTCCAGAGGGGGCAGCACCATCAGGAGGGGGATGAAGAGGAAGAAGTTGAGCAAGCCGGCGGCGGCGCCCAGCTCGGCGAGGCGGCTGGTGGGTCGCCGCCAGGTGCCTTTCATGAGGCGAGGGCCGACGGCAGCGATGGGCATGGCCTGGAAGGTAGAGAGGATGAGAAAGAAGGTCACGGCGTAGTAGCCCCATTGACGGTGATCGTCGAAGCCGCCCGCGGCCTTCAGAACGAAGCCGACGACCCCCAGCAGGAAGAGGGCCCCGAAGACGACCAGGGCGACCAGGAAGGCACCTCCCACCCGTTGGGAACGGTGGATGATCTCCTCCAGGAGGTCCTGGGGAGTCGCCAGCGGCCCTCCCGCCCCGTGGTGTCCGTTTCCGTCGTGCATCTCTTCTAAGCCCTCACCCTCGGCCCTCGCCAGGGGGCACTTTCCTCCGATAGCCTTCTAGGACTCGTCAAAACCCACACCCCCTGGCCCCCTCTCC
>JACQUM010000006.1 GCA_016210295.1 Chloroflexota bacterium
CGGCGCCGCCGCGGGGTTGTGGGGGGGGGCCGTCCCGCACCGGGGGACGGCCCCCTCCCTCGGACCGTTTAGAGCGACGCTACCCTGTTACTTGGCGCGCCACCAGTCTTCCATGCGGTCGTGGGAGCCGCCGGCGCGGAAGCTGGAGACCTTGATCCCGCGGATGTCGGGATGAAGGGCGTAGGCGCCGGCAAACCAGGCGATGTTGGCCCGGGCATGGTCATCCATGATTAGCTTATGGTACTCGTGGGCGAGAGTGACGCGCTTGGTGCGATCCAACTCCTGGCCCATCTTATGGCACAGGTCATCCGCCTTGGCGTTGGAGTAGCGGCCGTAGTTGCGGTCGGAGCCGGTGAAGTAGTGCTCGTAGCACACCTGGTTGGGGTCGGGGTGGGCGACGAGCTGGTCCCACTCGGTCACGTCGAACTCGCCGGAGACGACCTGGGCCAGACTGCGTTGGGCCTCCGGGCAGTAGTAGTTGGGGTTGAAGCCCGCGCGGCGGAGCATCTCCACCACCACAGGCTGGATGGCGACGCAGGTGGTGGAGAAGCCGGTGTGGTCGATGAAGAGGGCCTTGGGATCAGGGTAAAGGGCAAAGCCCTCTTCCTGGAGGATCTTCCTGGCCTTGGCGATGTTCTCCTCCACGGTGTCAAGGTTGTAGCCAGGGTAGCTCCAAACCTGCTCCTTGGGCAGGTTCCAGGTGGTGCCGACGATGAAGATGAACCCGCCCGGCTGGCACCAGTCATCCATAGCCAGGCGGCAGATGGCGCGGCGGTCCAGGGCGAGGGAAAGTGCCTCGCGGATCCGGACCTTGTTCCAGGGCGCCTTCCCGTGGTGGGCCATGAGGAAGGAGGAGTTATCGCCCAGCATGCCCTTGGTGCCCCACCCGGGGTTGTCCTCGATGCGCCAGGCTCCCAGGAACTGGAGGTGCTTCGCCTCCTGGTAGATAGTGTCGGGCTTGTTCCAGAACTTGAGGATGCCGTCGTAGCACATGTGGACGCGGCCGGTCCGAAGGGCGGCGCTGCAGGCGTCCGGCGTCTGATCGATTAGCTCGACGCGATCGAGGTAGGGGTAAGGCTTCCCGTCCGGCGCCTTACGGTGGTAGTAGGGGTTGGGGACCATGCTCGCTCGCTCACCGCCGATGAACTCCTGGAGCATCCAGGGCCCGGAGCCGGCGGTCCAGATCCTGAGGTCCTTGAGACGCGTCTGCCAGTAGTCCTTCGGCTTGATGTCGTTGATAGAGACGGCCATCATGCCGGGCAGGGCGGCGTAGGGCCACTTGGTCTTGACCACGGCGGTGAGGGGGTCGGGGCACTCGACGCCCGTGAGCGGGACCAGGGTGCGCCCACGCATGGTGCGACGGAGGCCCTCGCCGCTCTTGATAGTCGTGATGGACCAGGCCACGTCGTCGCAGTCCACGACCTCGAACCCGCCGCCGTCCTTCGCGGGAATGGCGGCCTTCATGCCGGGCTCCAGCTTGAATGTCCAGGAGAGGCCATCCTTGCTGATCGACCAGTCATAGGCCATGCGGGGGCCTATCTCTTCGTCGCCGCCGAAGGGCTTGTTCGAGGGTATGTAGGTGAGGATGGAGTCATTGGTGGCCTTAGCGTACATGGAGCAGCACTCCTCCCAGGAGGCCAGGCCAAAGCCGCTGACGTTGCCCCGGATGACTTGGCCCCCCCGGCGCGGCCTCTCTCCAGATGGAACTGGAGTAGGCGTAGGTGGTGCACTCGTCGGCTGGACGGCAGGGGCGGTGGTGGGGGGAGGTGCCGTGGGTGCGGCGGTTGGCTCCGCTGCCGGTGCGCAGGAGACGACCAGTAGAACCAGGGCGATGCCGAGCGCTAGGCCGATCCGGAGTAGATTGGAGGACGCCATCGAACACCTCCTGTTCCCCTGTCTTGCTCGCTGAACAACGTGTCCCACACAGGACAATGCAATCTTATGTTTGGATGAGAAGATTGTCAATATATCTTGTGAGCCGAGGGTGCACGCCCAGGGTCTGACAGGCCAAACTACCCTTCAAACATAAGGGGCGCCCTTCCGCACGGAAGGGCGCCCCTTATGTTTGTGAAGCTCGTAGGAGCCGATTATCTGGCCAACCACCAGTCCTCTCTGCTCGGTGCCGCCGCCGTAGTTTGAGGATAACTGGTGGTGCCGATGTGCAAGGCGAGGGCGATTGCCTGGAAGGCTGGCGTTATCCTACAATCCTCCTGAGGCGTTGGTTCGCCAGCAGGCGTGTTCATCTGGGGAGGGCAAAATGACGTCGAAGGCGCAGATCGGAACAATCGAGCTGGGAGACGGCGTGCACGCCTTGATCCAAGAAGGCGGGGCCACCAACGCGGGGTTCATCGTGGGGGACAGCGGCGTCCTGGTGATCGAAGCGTTGATGAGCGCCGACCTGGCGAAGAAGACGATCCGCGAGGTCAAGAGGGTGACCCGGAAGCCTATTCGATGGGTGGTGCTGACGCACTACCACTGGGACCACAGCTTTGCCGCAGAGCAGTTCCTTCCGAGCGCCATTGTGGGACACGCGGAGTGCCGCGAGGAGCTGGTCGAGAAATGGGAGCCGTCGGTAGAGAGTGCTTCCCAATTCGTTCCGGACCTATCGGAGGAGTTCCGCAAAACGAAGATGGTCCCGCCGGACGTCGTCTTCACCGACCGGCTGACCCTTCACGTCGGCGAACGGCGTGTGGAGTTGCACTACTTCGGCAGGGCTCATACGAAGGGCGACATTTTCATTTACGTGCCCGGGGAGGGCGTCCTCTTCGGTGGCGACGTCATCTCCAACCAGGGTGTCCCGTATGTGGTAGACGGCTTCGTGAGCAGTTGGATATCCGTCTTGGAGCGGGCCCGGTCTCTCGATGTGACGAAGGTGGTGCCGGGCCACGGCTTGATCACGGACAAACAGAGCATCGGCGATACGCAGGCTTTCCTTACAGAGGTGAAGCAGCGGGTCCGCAAGAAGTTCGACGCGGGCAAGAGTCAGGAAGAGGCCGCTCGCGGCTTGACCTTTCCCAAGTATGCCTCCTGGAGGGGCATCAACGACCTCTCGGCGCTGGTGAAGCGGCTGTATATGGAGTTCCGAGGCGAGCTGTAAGCAGACTTATCCGGTCTCTTCGGCCCTGCCTCTTGGCCCTGTCTCCCCTGACCTCGCCGGAGGGAGCTGGCGGGCTATTCCACGGTGACCGACTTGGCCAGGTTCCGCGGCTGGTCCACGTCGCAACCGCGGCGAAGGCCGATGTAGTAGGCGAGGAGCTGGAGGGGCACGACGGCAAGGACAGGGAGGAGGAGGGGGGAAGCTTCAGGGAGGAGGAGGGAGTGGTGCACGCGTGCGGCGAGCTCGTCGTCACCTTGGGTCAGCAGCCCTATGACGATGCCGTCTCGCGCGCGGACCTCCTCGATGTTTCCAGCCATCTTTTCCCGAAGGAGTCCCCGCGGTGCCACGGCGACCACGGGCACCTGGTTATCGACGAGGGCGATGGGCCCGTGCTTCATCTCGCCCGCCGCGCTGCCCTCTGCGTGGATATAGCTGATCTCCTTGAGCTTCAGGGCGCCTTCCAGGGCGACGGGGTAGCCGAGCCCCCGGCCGAGGAAGAGGAAGTTTTGGTACCGGGCGAGGCGTCCCGCCAGGTCTTCGTAGACGGGGGCCTGCTCCAGGAGGCGGCCGACGAGGCTGGGGACCAGGGCAAGGTCTTGGAGCAGCTCGGCAGCGCGCTTGGCTGGGAGGGCCCTTCTCTCCAGGCCGAGGTGAATGGCGAGGAGGTAGAGGCACAGGAGAGAGCCGGTAAAGGTCTTGGTGGCGGCGACGCCTACCTCCAGCCCGGCCTGGATGAAGAGGGTGGCCTCCGCCAGGCGGGTGGCCGCCGAACCTGGAACGTTGGAGATGGTAATCTGAGCGGCTCCCTGGCGAGCAGCCTCCTCCATAGCGGCCAGGGTGTCCGCCGTCTCGCCAGACTGGGAGATGGAGACGACGAGCGTCTCAGGCCCCAAGTGGGTGTCCCGGTAGCGGAGCTCGGAGGCGATTTCGGCCGTGGCCGGGAGGCCGGCGATGCTCTCGATGTACTGGCGGCCGATCAAGGTGGCGTGATGGCTGGTTCCGCAGGCGGTGAGGACGACTCGCTGGATGCGCGCTAGATGACGAAGGACGGGGGCCAGCTCCGGCAGGTCCAGGCCTCCATCCTCCAGGTCCACGCGCCCTCGGAAGGCGTCGGTGAGCGTATCGGGCTGCTCCATGATCTCCTTGAGCATGAAGTGCTTGTAACCTCCCTTGGCTGCCGAGAGAAGGTCCAAGGCGGCGGCCACGCTCTCCTTGGCGATGGCCTTGCCTTGAAGGTCGGTGAAGAGGGCTCGCCCGGAGCGGAGGACGGCGATCTCGGCGTTGCCCAGGAAGGAGACCTTTCGAGTGAAGGGAAGAAGGGCGGGAAGGTCGCTAGCGACGAAGGTCTCTCCCTCGCCGTGGCCAACGACGATACCGCCGGCGTTGCCGCTCCGGACTGCGATGAGCGTGTCCGGAGAACGAGCATCGGCGACGAGAAGGGCGAGGGCGCCCTGGGCCTGCTTCAGCACCTGACGCATTGCTTCTTCGAGGGGGAGATCTCCGCCGAGGGCCTCCTCGATAAGGTGAGGGAGGACCTCGGTATCCGTCTGGGAGACGAAGGTGTGGCCCCGCCGCAGGAGATCGGCCTTGAGGGACAGGTAGTTCTCCACGATGCCGTTCTGGTCAACGGCGACACGGCCGTGGCAGTCCAGGTGGGGGTGGGCGTTGGCTAAAGAGGGCTTTCCGTGGGTGGCCCAGCGCGTGTGACCAATACCCAGAGTACCTGAAGGGAGTCCGCCCTCCAGGGCATCTCGGAGAGCGTCAACTTTCCCAACCGTCTTCATGACGCGGAAGCCATCGGTGCTCAGGACGGCGATGCCCGCGCTGTCGTAGCCCCGGTACTCCAGCCTCCCGAGGCCTTCCAAGAGGAGACGGGCGGCCTGCCGGCCACCGGTGTATCCCATAATGCCGCACATGGTGTTGCTCATTCTACCGCAAGGACGCGAGAGGAGGCACGCTTGAGGTAGCGAGCGTTCAGCCCTCCACGGCAAAGCGGCGTAGATTGCTCCAACGCCCGCCCCGGACGTGCCAAAGAGCAGGGGGGCCGTCTCTTTTCTCTGGGTTCGCCACGCTCTGCTCTCGCTAACAGGGTGCCAAAAAAGGGGAGTCCAGAGGGGCGAAGCCCCGGAGCCTGCCCTGAGCGAAGCCGAAGGGGCAGGGGTTTGGGAGTGTCCTCCAGATACATTTTCCACCCCCTTCCTGGCTAGGCATACCCTGGGCCAGCCGAAGGGAAGGGGGCAGGGGGATAGTCGAAAGGGGTTTCCCATCAGCCTGCTACGGAGCAGGTGGAGTTGCTCCTCTCCCCGCTCCGTAGACGCCGCGCAGCTCGGGCGAGAGGAGCGCCGCGATGCGTTCCATCATCGAGTGGCTGGCACTGACAATGACCTCGCGACTCGGGGATAAGGGGGTGGGGAGCTGAAAAATTGGTCCGATTCGGACCGTGATGGGAGGCCGGCGCGGCAGAGCATGGCGCAGGCTCCCTAGGGAGCCTGCGCCGGAGATGGCGATGGGCAAGATGGGGACTCCGCTCTGGATGGCCAGAAAGGCAGCGGCGGGACGCGCCTCCTGGAGCTGGCCCGTCCGGCTGCGCGTTCCCTCGGGGAACAGGCCGACCGCCCCGCCCTTCTCGAGGACTTCCTGGGCCCGGCGCAGGGCTTCCCGATCGAATCTCTCGCGGTCCAGAGGGATGAAGCCGTAGTGGACGATGCACCACCCCGGCCAGCCTGGCGTCTGGGTCAGTTCGCGTTTGGCGAGGAAGAGGACCTTTCTGGAGAGGCTGGCGTTGATGAGGGGAGGGTCGAGGTAGTGGGAGTGGTTAGCGACGGCGATGAAGGGCCCGCGACTCGGCACGTGTTCCGCTCCCTCCACCTGCCAGCGAGAGAAAAGGGTGAAGCAGAGACGCATGAAGTTGTTGGCCACTCGGTAGTGGACGGCGCTGTTGATGAAGGGGCCCATAAACCCTCACCCCCTGTTTCCTATCCCCCTCTCCCGCTAGCGGGAGAGGGGGATAGGAAACAGGTCTGGGGGACCCCCCCCAGCCCCCCAGCAGGGGACCCTAGTCTCCTGCACCCTTCTCAGAGCCTGCTTATCCTGCGACAGGCTCAGGGCGGGTTCTGGGGCTACGCTCCTCTGCACTCTCACTCCTCAGCAGCCTGCTAGGCGGGGCTGGACGGTATGCGGCTCTGAAGCAGGACGAGGATGGCATCGACGACCTGTTCGGGGGTGAGGGAGTTGGTGTCGATAATATGGGCGTCGGGGGCCGGGACAAGGGGGGACGCCTCGCGCTCCTTGTCCCGCCGGTCTCGGGCTTTGAGCTCTGAAAGAACGGCAGCGAAAGGTGTGGATTGTCCGTGGGAGGAGACCTCTTCGTGACGTCGCTGCGCGCGTACCTCGTCGGAAGCGGTGAGGAAGACTTTGAGAGCAGCGTCGGTCAGGACGACGGTTCCAATATCTCGGCCCGCCATGACGATGGGTCCGCGGGCGGCCATCGCCCACTGGCGGCGGACCAAGGCCCGTCGCACGCCGGAGACTTGGGCGACGCGAGAGGCGGCAGCCTCGACCTCGGGCGTGCGGAGAAGCGGGCTCACCTCCGTTCCATCGACTGTCACACGAGTGTCGTCCACGCGGATGTCGCTCTCCTCGGCGAGGTGGGAAAGAGCGGCCTTGTTCTCCAAAGGAGTGTGTCGCTGGAGGGCGAGGTACCCGACAGCGCGGTAGATCAGGCCGGTGTCCACGAAGGGGCAGCCCAGGCGGGCGGCCAAGAGGCGCCCTACGGTGGACTTCCCGGCGGCGACTGGACCGTCGATGGCGACGCGGAGAGCCTGAGGCTGAGCCGGCTTGGAAGCGGACACGAGGCTATGATAGGGAAGAGAGGCAGGTACGTAAAGGGCGTCGCTAGGAGCTAGATTGAGTCGAGGGAGAAGCGACGATATAATGGGGGAACAGTTTGCCGCGATGGCAACTTCGCAAGGCCGCATAAGGGCGTGAACGGGCTGGATTTTGTGATCATCGCCATGGTGACGGTGCCTGCTCTCCTTGGCTGGCGGACGGGTCTTGTCAGCGCCGTCCTCACGCTGGGCGGTGTTGTGGGCGGCTTCCTGCTCGCTGGTCAACTCTCCGGGTGGGTGGCAGCGTTGCTTTCCCCGCTCCTTGCGGGTGACGCCTGGAGCGGTTTCCTCGGCTTCGCGCTTGTGCTCGTTGGCACGATTGTTGTGTCGTGGGTGGCCGCCTTTTTCGTGAAGAAGGTCCTGGCGGCCGCGATGCTCGGCTGGGTCGATCCCCTGGGAGGGGCGCTCCTGGGTGCGGCCATGGGAAGCTTCCTCGTGACCGTCCTCCTGTTGATACTGCGCGCCGTAGGGCAGGTGGGCAACATCGCGGGTATCAAGGGCTCTCTGGAAGGGTCGGCCCTCGCGGGCCCTTTCTTACAGTATGTAGGTGCCGTCGTGCAGCTTTTGCCGGTGGACGTGACCAAAGTCGTGGGCGGAGGGTAGGCAGGAGGCGTACCCATGGAGGCGGATTCAAGAGGGCGGCTGGACGGGCATCTTCTGAATGAAGAGGTGCTGGTCTTGAACTTGGGGTTCGAGCCTGTCCATGTCACGCGGGCCCGGCGTGCGCTGCTCCTGCTTTTTCGTGGCAAGGCCCAGCTCGTGGAGAACGGGAGAGGTGAAATCCACACCACCAGCGTGACCATCACTCTGCCCTCCGTCATTCGGCTAGAGGTGATGGCCCGTCGGCCCCTGGTTCCCCGGCGGCTGACGCGTCGCGAGGTCTTAGTACGGGACAAGTTCACCTGTCAGTATTGTGGTGCCGCAGGTCGCGACCTGACCCTCGACCACGTTTATCCCCGCCACAGGGGTGGACAGAACACCTGGGAAAACGTGGTGGGCGCCTGTATTCCTTGCAACCGTCGAAAGGCGGGCCGCACCCCGCAGGAAGCGGGTATGCGCCTCCTCCGTTCGCCGTCGTCGCCCCGGCCGAATCCCTACTACCCTTTCTATCGCTATCTGGCCAGACGGGTGGAGTGGTGGAAGTTCTTCCCGGAAGAGGAGCGTTTCGGAGTCTCCTATTCGCCCAAGGCGTAGGACGGGGGAACAGAGGCGGAGATCCCGCCACTGTGTCGCGCAGGCCGGAGTGCGTTAGCTTAGCGAACAGGCAGCCTTCCACTGGAACGTCAATAAACCACTGGCTAAGCGTTAGCAGGGTGTTGAAAAAGGGGTGTCCAGAGGGGCGAAGCCCCTTTGGCGGTCCGCCGTAGGCGGATGGGGGTGACCCCCATATACAATTTCCACCCCCTTCTTGGCCAGGAAGGGGGCAGGGGGATGGTCGAAGAGGGTTTTTCATCAGCCTGTTAGGAAGGGCTGGGAGGTGTGCCGTGGTACGCTCGTTGTCCCGGACCGAGAAGAACTTGTGGAGCGCTTTCCTTGGGGAGGCCAAGGCGAACCGCATGTACACGGCATTCGCCATGAGGGCCATGGAGGAGGGCCATCCTGAGATCGCCCAGGTGTTCTTGGAGGCGGCGGGGGCGGAGACGATCCATGCGGTCAGCCACCTGAAAGCCTTGGGGGAGATCCACGGCACGCTGGAGAACCTCCGGACGGTGAGCCAAGGGGAAGCGTACGAGATCGCCACCATGTATCCACGGATGATCCAGGAGGCAGAGGAGGAGGCCCGACCCGCCGCCGCCGCCAGTTTTCGCCTGGCGTGGGAGCGGGAGAAGCATCACCTGCGTCTTTTCCAGGACGCCTTGAAGGTCATGGGTGTTCCAGACGCGGCTTCTGCCCTGGAGAGACAGCCCCAGATGCCAGAAGTGGAGATACCCCGGCTGCTGCCCATTGGAGAGGTGGGCAGGGAGAAGACGCGGATCGCCGCCCTGGCACGCATCCGGGAGGTCATATTCGGAATGCAAGACGGGCTCATCAGCACGGCGATCCTGGTCTCCTCCGTCTACGGTGCAACGGGGAACAACTTCGTGACCGTTGTCGCTGGGTTAGCCGGAGGGGTGGGAGGGATGTTCTCCATGGCCGCGGGGAGCTTTCTCTCCTCCCGGGCGGAGCGCGAGCTCTATCAGGCGGAGATCCTGCGGGAGGCGAGGGAGCTGGAGGTGCACCCCGGCGAGGAGATAGCGGAGCTGATGGAGCTCTACCGACAGGAGGGGTTCTCCTATGAAGACGCGACGGCCATGGCCGAACGGGTCGCCCAGGACAAGGGGATCATGCTGCGGACCATGGTGGAGAAAGAGTTGGGGTTGGCCCCGGAGCTTCCAGGCAGCCCGTGGAAGGACTCTCTGACCATGGGCGTCTCTTTCATCGTCGGAGCGACGGTGCCGATCCTGCCTTACTTCCTCTTGGGCAACGCGCTGGTGGTGGCCACCTCTCTCGTGCTGACAGGGGTTGGCCTCTTCGCCATGGGGGTGGGCAAGGCGCGGTTCACCCACCGCAACCCGGTCTTGTCTGGGGTGGAGGTCCTTCTTGTGGGGACCCTGGCCGCGGGAGTGGGGTATTTTCTCGGTACGCTGGTGCCCGGTCTCTTCGGCGCGCCGGGCGGAGCCTAGTGGGTTGCTGGAATGGGGTGTCCAGAGTCCCGATCGCCGGGCCGCGGGTGGGGGTCTGGGGGAGTCCCCCAGATAAAGTTCTTGCCCCCTTCCTGGCCAGGCATGCCCTGAGCCAGCCGAAGGGAAGGGGGTAGGAGGATGGTCGAATAGGGTTTTTCATCAGCCTGCTAGGGGAGACA
>JACQUM010000105.1 GCA_016210295.1 Chloroflexota bacterium
CAATGGTCGCGGTGTGCGTGTCCAATGTTCCAATGTCATGGAAGAGCGTTGACGCCAGAGACACCGTCTGCCCCTCGCTCGCCAATTGGTCCGGGCCAGCCTCCACCGTAGGCGCAACATTGTTCACTGTCACGATGATGGCGCCTGTCCCAGCCCCTGTGTCGTCGTCCGTCACCGTCACGGTGATCGTGTAGTTGTCGGACGGCGTGCCCGTTGGATTGTCATCCAGGTACCGGTGCGAGGCTGCATAGGTGCCTGAGCCTGCGCCCTGGACAATGGGCAATGGCTCAATCGTCCCATCGCCCCAGTTAACCGTCGCGGTGTGCGTGTCCTGCACCCCGACATCGGTGAAGGATCCCGCCAGGTTGGCTACACCGTCCTCATTGATGGGCGAGGTCACAGATGTCGGTGTGACCACCGGGACAACGTTCAAAACCGTGACTACGGTGTTGGCAGTCCCAATGCCTCCCGCGGCGTCGGTCACCTTCAACGTGGTGACGTACTCGTCGGACGGGGTTCCCGTCGGGTTATCGTCGGGATAGGTATGGACCGCCGCGATGGTCCCGTCTGCGGTCTGCCCCGTGGCGAAGGCGCCGTCGCCAAACTCCCAGGAGTAGGAGACTGGTCCGGTGAGGCTGGCGAAGTTCGTCACCGTGGCGCTGAGAGTAATCGGGCTGTTCTCATTCACCGTCGCCTCGGCAGCGGCGGCAAGGGTGATGACGCTCAGGTTCGCGCCCTTGCCCGTGGCGGCGGCGACGTTGCCCGCTCCGTCCACCACCTGAAGCACCAGCGTATTCTCCCCAGGTTCGGGGATGGTCAGTGTGAACGCGCCCGGCGCCCCTTCGCTAAAGCCTGGCTCCAGCGACGTTAGGGTGCCAAGAGCCTCGTTGATGACCAGGACCACGATCCGGGAGATCCCGCTGGGATCAGTGGCCCTTACCGTGAGCGCAAGAGCCCCGGCCTCTCCTTGTTGGGCATCCAGGCTCGTGATGATAGGCGCTTCAAAGTCGCTCGATGGTGAGCGCTGTAGCTCCAGGGCCAGACTGTTGAACAGCCGCTGGGTGCCAATGACCGTTGGGGCGCCCTCGCTGGTGCAACGGAACTGGCCGGGAATGACCACCAGGGTCTGCAGGAGGCCTCCGCCGACATCGAGCGTGTTGACGCTGGCCAGTTGCGACGGCCAGAAAGCGGGCAAGCAGGTCTGGGGCTCCGAGACGTTCTGCTCCCACTCAATGGTCGGGCGAGCGATGACCGGGTTGAGGTTTTCCTGGTCACTGAACAAGCCGCCAGTGATGAGGACGCCGTGGGCCGGGTCCTGGGACCCGCCGGTGATGTCCTCGAACAACACCCTGGGCTGAATGGGCCGTCCGGCCGTTGCCTGGGCATCGCCACCAACGGTGTAGTAAGTGCCGTTCGCCGTTGAAACCGCCTGGAAGATTGGCGTCACCGAAAGCCCTTGTGGCGCCTGCTGCTGAATGCTCAAGGCCCTGAAGAGGCTGGGTGAGTTGCTCCCGCCAAAGCCCGAGAGCCCGAGTTTGCCCAAAGCACGAGGCGTCGTCTGAAAAGCTGGGCTGGGGTTGGAGGTCACAGTGCCAGGCCCTGCGGGTGCGTTGACGGCGTACTGGGGCAGACCGTAGAGGGTGGTCTGGATAGACGACTTCTCATCGTACACGGTCATGGCGCTGAGACTGCCCAAGTAGCGGTGTTTGGCTTGCACCAACGCCGTGCCCGCCGTGGCGCCGCTCTTCATCAGCTCCTGCGCGAAGTTCAGCATGAGCCGCTCGGTCCCGCCGATCCCCTCGTCGTCACCCAGCCCGTAGCCTGTGCTGGCCACGTAGATGGCGCGTTGGATAGCCATCGCCTGGGCGAAGTCCAGCCCTGAGTCAATGCCAAGGCCCGGGTCTGCCGCCGACTCAGACCCGCTGGGGACGTTGAGGCCGGCGTGGCAACCCATAGTGAAGACCAGGACCCTCTCCAGAGAGGGGGCGTTCCCCTGAGGAGCGGCCACCTCTTTGCTGGTGAGGAAATCGGTCGAGACGCCCGAGGTGAACCCGCCTGCCGAGAGGGCGGCAAAGTGGGTGTAGTGGGCGTTGATCCCGTTGACCCCTGGGACCTGGGGTCCGCAGTTCGTGTAGGTGCCGGAGTCCCGGCCCAGGTACTTGCACCGAAGCTGGTCCGCCGACCACTGGTCGTTCACTAGGGTGTTGGTGGCAAGCTTTGCGCCGAGGGCATTGGCCATTGCCTCGGAGCCGTCCTTGAAGAAGTCGTAGCCGGTGACGAAGCCGCTAATAGGGTTCAGCTGTCCGTTGCTGTTGAGGAAGGCCTGGGCCGCCGCGGCAATCTCCGAGGGCGTCTCCACCAATCTCCCTATGGGCAGGTCGGGGATGAAGAGGGCCCGCCCCTGCCACGGTGAGGGCTCCACGTCAACGTAAAAATCGTCGCTCAGGTTATAGCCCTGCTGCACACTGGCAAACAGGGGACTCCCTGGCCGCAGGAAGGAGCTCATCAGGTAGTGGCGCTCGTTGCTGACGATAGTGTCGTCGGCAACGCGCCGGAACGGGACCACATCGTCGCTTCCCACCAGTACCACGAATTCAATGGAGGGGTTGCTCTGCAGCTCATTGAGGATCATGTCCCTAATAGCGTCGGTGACCTCGTTGGCAGCTTCCACGCTGCAGGGGTCGTTGTCCCAAGCGGCGTAGGCGCTGATCGGCGCCGAGACGATCTTGCCGTTGATGGCCGAATGGTCGGCGAGGCTCTTTAGGGTGTTCCAGAAGGCACCATCAGAGGCCCCCAAGCGCCCCGCCTGAGTCACCAGAAGCGTTGTGGGGTCGAGGGACGCGCTGTAGGGAAGGCCAAAGCCCGGCCCCACGCCCTCGCTCACGGTGCGTGGCTGGCAACCCGCAAGGCCGGTATCCAGCGCCGCCTGGTCGTAGGGCATGGAGGTCTCAATCTGAAGGGTGTAGGGCGCCAGGCTGTGGGCGCCGTTAGACCCCACCACGATGGCGAACACCTGCGTCCCGGCAACGTCGGTCCTCACCAGGACCGCCTCGTCCTTCAACCCGCGGTTCGCTGAGAACCCAGCCACCTTGACCTCGCCGCTGAGGATCTCCGACAGGCCCAGCTCCGCGAAGTTGATGTCGGTGCCGCTAATGCCTGCGCCGTCCAGGCCATTGAAGCTCATGGTGGACAGTGGGCTCAACTGGAACGGGCTCAGTTGGAAGGGACTGAGTTGGAACGGGCTCAACTGGAAGGGACTGAGTTGGAACGGGCTCAGTTGGAAGGGACTCAGTTGGAAAGGACTCAGTTGGAAGGGACTCAGTTGGAAGGGGCTCAACTGGAAGGGACTGAGTTGGAAGGGGCTCAGTTGGAACGGACTCAGTTGGAAGGGGCTCAGTTGGAACGGACTCAGTTGGAAGGGGCTCAGTTGGAAGGGGCTCAGTTGGAACGGACTGAGCTGGAACGGGCTCAACTGGAACGGACTGAGCTGGAACGGGCTCAACTGGAACGGACTGAGCTGGAACGGGCTCAACTGGAAGGGCGCCACCTCTGGCCCCGGCTGCCGCGTCACCACCACCAGGTCGTAGTCGGCGGGCAGGTCCCGCAAGGTGACCAGCACCTCGGTCCCCGGGCGCAACTCCTGGGCCCCCTGGTCGGTCAACACGCCGTTCTGGTCCAGGACAGCCCCGAGCCACTTCACCTCGGCAACGTCTACATCGCCCTCCTGCTGAAGGTACGAAAGGTAGACGCCATCGCTGGTCAGCGTCAGGGCGTTGTCAATGGTGTTGTCGTTGGGCTTCCCGTCATGCGCCTCGTGCCGCTG
>JACQUM010000101.1 GCA_016210295.1 Chloroflexota bacterium
ATTTCGCCATCAAACCTGACCATGTAGTCCTGTTGCCAAGGCCCTATTGGCCTTCCTGGCTGGTGGGTACCAGTGGTGGAAGTGCTCTTTACTTCAGTGACCTTGCCTGCTTTCCCAAGCAATTCCACTGGGGCACGCGCCTCTTTGGGTACACGCACTTTGTCTCCTACTTTGAACTGTGCCATCGGTATCCTCCGTTAGCTGCTCAGCTGACCTGCAGTATACTGCCATCACTGAATAATGTAAGTCCGACTCTGGTCGGGCTGTCCCCCTGCCCCTCCCATACAAGGCAGCTTAGGTGGGTGGGTATATGTCCAGAGAGCCCCGTCAGTCGATGTCGCCAACGTAAACCTTATTGTCTGCCACTGGCCGAAACTAAGCCCGAAGGGAGCATAGGTCACGACCTGAAATGCCGCGTTTTGTCCCGACCCAATTGTCGGGGGACTTGAGTAGTTCCAGTTACTGTACACCAGCGTCCCGTCACACTCAACTAATTCAACGACGACTTGAACACCTACCGCAGCCGCAGCTCCTGAGTTGTGAATCTGTCCGACAGCTATGACATTGTAGGAAGGGCCCCCCGTCCATCGCCAACTCTGCATCGCCAATATTGGTTTCGCCGTGGGTGTGGGAGGCAGTGTCGGTGAAGGTGTGGGCGCGGGTATGGCGGTGGGAGTAGGCAACGGTGTCGGCGCGGCAATTGGAGTCGGACTGGGAGTAGCCGTGGCAGTAGGTGTGACAGTGGGGGTCGCGGTGGGCTGTCCCGCTATCCTCGTGGCTACTATGGCCACGATAGTCGCTTCCAGGTCAGGCGTGGGACTCGGTGACGGAGAAGGAGTCGGCAGCGTCGTCGTGCATCCTGCCAACAAGCCAGCGCCAATAGCTAAGGCTGAGAGAAGGCCACTGAACGGCTTCATCTTCGGCACCGTGCTAGGCCAGCCCCAAGACCCGCTTCGCGTTGCCCGCGAGCATGCCACGCTTCTCCGGCTCCGTCAGCGAGAGACGTTCGAGGCGGTGAATGTCTGGCACCGGGTCCCTCCACGGCCAGTCGCTGCCGAACATGACCCGATGGGTCCCCAGGCGCCGGAACAGGCCGACCAGCTCTTCGTCCGAGGGGTCGCCCGGGTCTGGGTTTCCGGCGACGAGCCCCGTGCAGTCGAAGGTCACCTGAGGGAACTCGTTGGCAAGGGCGACAGCCTCCTCGAAGTAAGGCCGGCCTCCGCAGTGGGCCAGGATGAGGGCCAGCCTTGGGAAGGCGCGGAGCACCTCCGCCGCCAGGCCTGGCCGCGCCCCCTCGAAGTCATCGATCCCGGGGAAGGGGCCTGTATGGGCCAGGATGGCCATCTCCATCTCCTCGGCGGCCCGGTAGGCGGGCCAGAGACGACGGTCGTTGAGCGGGAGGCGCTGCACCGCCGTGTGCAACTTGATGCCGCTCGCGCCGCTCCGCCGGCAGCGGGCCACCTCCTGGGCCATGGTCTCGGCATCCATTACCGGGTCCACGCCAATGAAGCCCAGGAGGGTCGGGTGCTCCCGAGCCACCTGGCAGGTCCAGTCGTTGCGCCGCTGCACGCGGGCCACCATCTCCTGGCGGATCTGCTCCTCGGCCTCCCGGCGCTGGGCCACGGTGGCCTCCCCAGGGATGCGAGAACGGGAAGCCTCCAGCATGTCCGCCACAGGGGTGAAGTTGACCATGCCGACGTGGGTTATCCCTCCTCGCTCCATCAGAGGAAGGAGCTCCTCGATGACGCCGGTGTAGCCGGGCACCCGTGGCTGGCCGCCCATGGCCTGAATCCCAACGGCGGAGCTGCGGTGGGTGTGCACGTGCACGTCGATGACGGGGAAATCTGCCGTCGGTCCCTCCCTGGCAAAGCGCACGAGCGCTCTGGGGACTCGCTAGCGGCGGCCCGCCATAGGCGGGCCGCGTCGCTACGGGTTAGCTGCCGGCCTTCCCTCCAGGACTCCGCCGGCAAGCCTCTGGGCGTTCTGGATGGCCCCACGGACGTGCTCGGCGACGGCCCGTGGCGTCTGGTTCTCGAAAGACCTGTCGAGGTCCTCGTCGCTGATGCGGGCGAAGAGGCCGGTGAACATGCCCAGCATCTCGGCGGATTCGCTCAAGATGTGCTGGGCCTCGGTGGGCTGAGCGCCCGGCGCGCCCGTGACCTGCAGTATCTTGGCGACGTGGATCGTGTGCTCCAGAGGCTGGTTGACGGTCTGATAGAGCATGTTTCGCAACGCAGCCTGGCGCCCGCCCCAAGAGGGGACCTGGGTATCGAGCTGAGCGTTAGAGAGGCGGCCCGCCGCCTCCGCACAGTCCCTGTACGCGGCCCACAAGCTGTCCACCAGAGCGTTGACCTGAGTCCGTGCCATGGAAGCTCCTCCTTCTCCTCGCTGTGCCCCTCAAGGTAAATCAGGCGGCAGCGTCTGTCCAGCAGGGGACAGAGGAGCCTCTCCCGCGGGGTCGGGAGGAGCTGTGGGAGGCGTTCTTGCTGGACGTCCTCACAGGCGGCGGTTGATGGGAAGAATCCCCCGCTTCGCCTCCGACTCCTCGTCCGCCCGACCATCGTCGGTATCGCAGAAGTGCGTCTCTGTGCCGTCCAGGTGGATGTGGCAGCTCCGAAAGAGATGGATGCGCCGGTGGTGGCTTTCCCGGAGTCGGTAGCCCTCTCGGATGCTCATCCCGTCGGACTGCGCGGCGACCCACACGTCGGGGACATCGCTGAGGTCAAAGGCCTGCTGACAGGTCGCCTTCTCCATCCTTTTACCGTTCCAGGACGAGCCTACCTGTAAGAATAGCGACCCTCGCCCCGCTCCGCCAGACTGTTCCCTCTTCCTCGCATACCCATAGGCGCGGCGGTGCGGGCGAGCCGTTGGACAGAGGAGTTTTCCTCCTCCTATACTCTGAGCGGACGCTGGCCCGTGCCGGGGTGGCGAAACGGCAGACGCGGCGGACTTAAAATCCTCTGCCCCACACGGGCGTGCGGGTTCGAGTCCCGCCCCCGGCACCAGTCCTCGCGGGCGGAGGGGATCGCGCGCCATCGCCAGCACCGGGCTTCCCATTCACCCTCCCGTCCTCCTACCCTTCGGGTCGAGACCGGTCTCTTGCCTTCTCCTCGGCTTTCCCAACCGAAATGGAATGGGACGATGAACACGCGACTCCGAAAGGGGCCCTTCCTGGGGACAGGAGATGTCCGTGGCATCTGACGACCTGCGGGTGCTCGTCGTAGCCGACGATGCTCTCGCGAGGGCGGGGTTGGCCACAGTGCTGTCCAGCCAGCCTGGCCTCGCCGTCGTCGGACAAGTAGCCAGCGACACGGACCTGCCAGCTCAACTGGAAGTCTACCGCCCCGACGTTCTGGTCTGGGACGCAGGCTGGAACCCCGCTCCCTCCCTCGACCGCATGTCTGACATGAGAGACACCGTCCCTCCCATCCTGGCCTTGTTGCCTGGCGAGGCTTACGCAGGAGAGGCTCTGATCGCCGGCGCCCATGGCCTCTTTTCGAGGGACACCGGCGCGCCGACTCTGGCAGCGGCGGCGGCCGCCGTGGCCCGGGGAGCGCTCGTCATCGATCCGACCCTGGCGGGCGCCCTCCTGGCACCGAGGGAACGGCCATCTACCTCTCCCGCCGTGAGCCTGACCCCCCGGGAACTGGAGGTGCTGGGACTCCTCGTCGAAGGGGCCCCAAACAAGACCATCGCGCAGAAGCTGGGCATCAGCGAAAACACCGTCAAGTTTCATGTCAACGCCATCCTCGGAAAGCTCGGGGCCCAGAGCCGTACCGAGGCCGTCATTCGCGCAACTCGCCTCGGGTTGATTCACATCTGACCCGCTTTGCCCCCCTAGCAGGGTCCTAGAGCCTGCCCTGCGCTTGCCAAAAGAGCGGAGTCCAGAGAGGGCGCAGCCCTCTTGGACAGGGGCCTGGGGGTGTCCCCTTGCTTCTTCTATCTTCCCCCTCTCCCTCCGGGAGAGGGGGACTGAGGGGGTGAGGGCTTCCCTCCGACCCAACTTTTTGCCAGGCCCGTCCCAGCCGAACGGGTAGCCCACCCTTCCTCCCATTAGCGGCAGCATAGAGACAGAAGGAACACAGAACGCCGAGACAAGCAGACCCGTTACGATCAGGAGGTGCAACGATGGCAGATACTCTGTCGAGCTTCTCTGAGGCTCTCGCGGCGACGGTGGAAACGGCGGGGCCCGGCGTGGTGCGAGTGGAGGCGCGACGCAGGCTGCCCGCCAGCGGGATCGTCTGGTCCTCCGAGGGCATCGTCGTGACCGCGTACCACGTCGTGGAGCAGGAAGACAACATTCGCATCGGCCTGGGTGACGGTGAGGCGGTCTCCGCGACTCTCGTTGGCCGCGATCCCACCACGGACGTGGCGGTCCTTCGCGCCCAAGCCAGCGACCTGCCGGCTCCAGCCTGGGCGCGGATCGACGACCTCCGCGTCGGACACCTGGTTCTCGCCCTCGGCCGTCCAGGCCAGACCGTGCAGGCGACCCTGGGCATCGTCAGCGCCTTGGGCGAGAGCTGGCACACTCCCCTTGGTGGCCGCATGGACCGCTACCTGCAGACCGACGTAACGATGTACCCCGGGTTCTCCGGCGGCCCCCTGGTGGATGCTTCGGGGCGGGTCGTGGGGCTCAACACCACCGCCCTTCTGCGAGGCGTCAGCGTCACCATCCCTGCGCCAACGCTCCAGCGCGTCGTGCAAGGGCTGCTGGCTTATGGGAAAGTGCGCCGGGGCTACCTGGGGGTGGGTTCTCAGCCCGTGCGTCTCTCCGCCGCCCTCGCCCAGCAGATTGGCCAGGAGACGGCGCTTCTGGTGATGTCCGTCGAACCGGGCAGCCCCGCCGAGCAGGCAGGGTTGCTCCTGGGAGATGTCATCGTCGCCGTGGCCGGGGAGCCGGTCCGCCACCTGGACAACCTCCTGGCTGTCCTGAGCGGCGAACTCGCAGGGAAGACGGTGGCCGTCCGCCTGGCGCGCGGCGGCCAGGTGCAGGAAATCACCGTGACCATCGGCGAGCGAGCCTAGAAGCCAACCCCTTGGATGCGTTGAAGATGCCTGCGCTCCTGCAACAGCTGAACGCCGATCTGTCTTCCATCGTGGAGCAGGCACGACGCGGCCTGGTGCAGGTCCGCAGCGGACGCCACGGCGCCGGAGCGGGGACCGTCTGGCACTCCGAAGGGCTCATCATCACCAGCGCCCATGTGGTCTCGGATGACCGGGTGGAGGTGGTCCTGCCTCAGGGGCCCGCTCTGGAGGCCAGGCTTCTGGCGCGGGACGTGGACCGCGATGTCGCGGCGCTGATGGTGGACGCCACAGGCCTTCCCACCATTCCCATCGGCGACTCCCGGCGTCTCCGGCCTGGGCAAATGGTGCTGGCCCTGGGCCATCCCTGGGGAATCCGCGGCGCCCCCACGGCAGGAGTAGTCATCGGCCTCCGCTTCGAGGGTTCACCGGCAACGCCGTCGGGGCGAGAATGGATCGTCGCCAGTCTGCACCTGCGACCGGGACACTCGGGAGGCCCGCTCCTCGACGCGCATGGCAGGATGATAGGCATCAACACCATGATGAATGGCCCGGAGGTAGGAGTGGCCGTGCCCGTCCACGTGGTCAAGGCATTCTTGCGGGAGGTCCTCGGCCCCACGAGCACGGGGTAGATAGCGCAAGACTTAGCTCATGAAATGGGCAGCGGATTTTATGCTAAGCTCGTTGCGCCATGGCTACGGACTGGAGAGAGCCATTCCTCCGCTTGAGGGCCCGATGGCTCCCTGTATTGCTTATTTTGGCTATTCTGGCCGCTATCTCCGTTGCGCTGTTTCTTCCCGCTCCATCTCGCGATGACCCAGCTCTGGGTGTCTTATTAGTTCTGCTTAGAGGTCAAGTCCCCCTCGCCATTTGGATTGCGGGGGCGGTGCTATTGGCGGGGGTGTCGCTCAGGTTCTTGTTCGGCGGTCTTCCTGTCCGTTTCAACTGGTGGGCTATTCTCGTAGTTGTTCCCGCGCTCATCGTCTATTCCGTAGCCGCGACGTGGATTCTGCTCTACCCGATTGCACGGTTTGTACTTGAGAAGTTTCCAGCCTTTCCTGGAGCCTTGTCTATCCGTGTTGACACCCCAGAGGCTACTCGGCTCACTTTCATCGCGTTGGTTTTCATCGCGCCTTTGATGGAGGAGATCGCGTTCCGTGGCCTGCTTTTCAGCAGGTGGTCTGTGAAGTGGGGGAAGACACGGGCTATGCTGGCTTCGTCGGCGGCCTTCGGCGCCCTGCACCTGCCCCTGAACCCTATAGGAGCCTTCGTCTTCGGCCTGATGGCATGTGCCCTCTACATGCGAACACGCACTCTCCTCGTTCCGATAACACTCCATGCCCTAAACAACCTCGTGGTCTTCCTGCTTGTACTCCTGACCGGCTCCCCCGGAGAGGTCTCAACAATGAAGGTCGGAGACTTGGCGGACGGGGTATACGTGGCACTGGTGGCCATGCTTCTTGCCTCGCCCTTCGTCTTCGGCTTTCTAGGGAGATGGTGGTCCGAGCCCCAAGACTCGATACCGTACCAGGCCAACAGAGAGACAGCAACCGCGATGGAAAAGGACGTCTGACTCTCCCGTTTCAGGGCAGCGAGAGGCGCCTCACCCCTCCCTCAGGCTGTACTTCCCCTCGTGGGCCAGGCGCCGAACGCGGTCTTGTAGCCCCGGAGCCGGTGTCGTGTGGTGGACCTCCTGGCAGTGCCGCACGAAGATCGTCACGCACTCCTCAGGGGTATCGGCGAGGGCCTCGAAGTTGCACGCAACTCCCAACTCTGTTCAGTGGAACACCATCGTCATGGCACTGACCTTCTCCCAATAGTGTGCAAGAGATGCCTCAATCGAGGGCTTCCCCCCTCCTGCGCCGAAAGCCTTGATGGGGATGCGGACGTAGAGCATGTTCTTGGCCGGAACCTATCCCCCCGCTTCCTGCGCCACTGTAGCCCTGTGGTGATAGTTCGTCAACCGCGTGAAGCCCCGTGCGTTCGTATCGGGACGCCCCGGTCTCTTTCAGAAACAGCGGCGGAGGCAGGCACGCCTGAGGCATGATTCCCTGGCCTGCGGTTCGGATATAATACGGCCATCCTGCACTTTGGAGGTGAACATCGCCGCGAAAGAGATCCAGGAGCCTCAGGACCGGGCCGACCAGCGTCGCGTCGCCATCTTCATCGACGGAAGCAATCTCTACCACGCCCTGGAGGAGTCCTGCCACAGGACGGACCTTGACTTCGCCGCCTTCGTCCGGCGCATCGCCCGAGGGCGGCCTCTCTTCCGGACCTACTATTACAACATTCTCCAGGATGAGAAGAGGCGGCCCCAGGAGGCCCATGACCAGCAGCGGTTCTTTCAGTCCCTGAGTCAGATCCCCTACTTCGAGATCCGGCTGGGCGGCGTGAAGTTCCGTGAGGGACAGATGGTGGAGAAGGGCGTGGACATCATGCTGGCCACCGACCTCCTTCACTATGGCTGGCAAGACTTCTACGACGTCGCCATCCTCGTCAGCGGGGACGGGGACTTCGCCTACGCCATCCAGACCGTGAAGAACATGGGCAAATACGCGGAGGTGGTCGTCTTCGAATCTAACCAATCGCCGGAGCTCATCCAGATCGCCGACGAACGGGTCGTGCTGACACCGGACTCCCTCGCAGACCTCTGGCTCACCTCCAGCGAGGCATCCCAGGGGACCGCAGCATCGAAGAGAAGGCGCCGTCGAGGGGGAAGACGGTGGGGCACCACACCTCCGGCACCCCGGGAGGATGCGCCCGGCCCTCCCCCTGCCGATCCGACCTGAGCATCCACGCTTTGGAGAGCACGGGACACGGGTGATTCTCTCCAGCAAACGCCTCTCTAAGGCTCGCGCGCCCTTTGAGCGGGCAGGCCTGTCGCCGTGAAACCGTGGGACAGAACCTAGCCTCTCTCTCCCGTCCCCCTGGGAAGCCTCCTCTCCTCATCGCGCACAGGGGCGCCTGTCTGGTGGCGCCGGAGAACACCATCGTCGCCTTCGGGCGGGCCGTCGAGGAAGGTGCGGATGCCGTGGAGCTAGACGTGCGCCTCACCCGGGACGGCCACGCCGTCGTGTTGCACGACCCCACGGTGACCACACCCGACGGGCGGGTCCTCTGGGTCTCCCGCCTCACCTTGAAGGAGGTGCAGTCCCTCGACGCGGGAAGCTGGTTCGCGCCAGAGTTCGCGGGGACCCGAGTGCCGACGCTCCGGGAAGTGGTGCAGTGGGCACGCGGCCGCTGCCTCCTGGACATCGACCTCAAGGCCTCTGGGTTCTCCTCGGAGCGCCTCATTGGAGAGGTGGTCCGGCTTCTCCGAGAGGAAGGGACAGCCGAGAGCGCATTCTGCGTCTCTTTCAACCCCTGGGCCTTGCGGCGCCTGACGCACCAGGCGCCGGAGATACCAGCGGGACTGCTGTATCTCCGCGATCTGCCCGGCAGTCCCTTCCTGCGGTTTTGGCAGAAGGTCTCGGCCGCCCGCATCCTCCTCCCCGAGAAAGGCTTGGCGAGCGAACGGCACGTCGCCTGGATCCACGGGCGAGGCGTCCCCGCCATCGCCTGGATTGTCAACGATCCGTCCCAGGCCGTACTCCTCGCACAAAGAGGCGTTGACGGCCTGATAACCGACGATGTCCCCGCCTTGCGCCGAGCCCTGGCTAATCGGCGCCCCTGAACGCCTGCCCGGAGCGAAGCCGAAGGGGCAGGGGGCGCAAGTGTCCCCCAGCCTTGCTCCCTTCCCCTCTCCCTGGCCCAGGGAGTCCAACGAGGGCTTTGCCCTCGTTGGCGGGGGTTCAGGGGGTGCCCCCCTGATGTCTCTATTTCTTTCCCCCTTCCTGGCCAGAGCCTGCCCTGAGCTTGCGAAGGGAAGGGGGCAGGGGGATGGTCGAAACGCCCATCGGGCGAGGGGAATCACCCCAAAAGGCGAGTGTGTGCGCAAAGCTGCGCAAGCCCAGGAATGGTGGGAAGCGAGACCGCGGAGCCGCCGAAGTGTACAATGAACACGTCCACAAGGGGGGAGGCGCACCATGGACCGGGCTGTCGCCATGGCGATCGTGGACGAGCTCGTCCAGTCGCCAAACATCAGGAAGCACCTCCTGGCCACGGAGGCCATCATGCGGGGCCTGGCCCGCCATCTCCACGCCGAGGGGGCTGAAGAGGCCTGGGGCCTCGCCGGCCTCCTCCACGACGCAGATTACGAGGCCACGGAGAAGGACCTGGACCGCCATACCGACGTCGTCGCGGAACGGATGGCAAAGGGAGGCTTCGCCCAGGACATCATCGACGCCGTGCGCGGTCACGCCGACAAGGCCCCTCGGACGAGCCTGATGGCCAAGGCGGTATACGCCTGCGACAACGCGGCAGGCCTGATCTCCGCCGCCGCCCTGGTCCGCCCCGACAAGAAGCTGGCCGGAGTCACCGTTGACTCCCTGCTGAAGCGCTTCCGCGAGAAGAGCTTCGCCCGGGGCGCCAACCGCGAGGAGATCCTGACCTGCGGCGCAGAGCTGGGAATGCTCCTGCCCGACTTTCTGAACGTCTGTCTCCGAGCGATGCAAGGCGTCTCGAAGGAGCTGGAGCTGTAGAGAAACGCCTCGGCCCTCGCCTCTTGGATGTCATTCTTCGCCCGCCTGCGGCGGGCGAAGAATCTACGAGGCGTAGACCCTTCGCTTCGCTCAGGGTGAAGGTAGCCTGCTTGTGGCTGTTCCCTGCTAAGGAGGCCCTTCTCCGCCTTGGCGAACTCTTCGCCGTGGAAGAAGACCAGTTCGCTCGGTGAAAGGGCCAGCGCGGGTCCGGGTGTAGACATCTGACTTTCCTCCTCATCGAAATTGCCGGCCTGTGGTCTCGCCTTATCCGGGATTTCCCATCTGGCGCTGGCCCTGCCCCGCTGCCAGGGCATAAACTGAACAATGACATGATACCCCCGCCCTCTGCCTAGGAAGGACACGTGTCCAGTTGGAAGGTGTACTCTTGAGGCGGAGTCTGGACCACCGGTAGGATGTCCAGCTACTCTGCGAGAGGAGGGAATCAGCATGGCGGATACGGTGCGACGGATCGCATACTTTTACACTCTCGTGCCCGACCGGCCTGGAGCGGGCGCCAAGGTGCTCAACGCGCTCAAGGCAGCCAGGGTCAATCTCCTCGCATATACAGGCTTCCCTTCCGAGGGTCGCCGCGCCCAGCTCGTCTTCGTCCCCGCGAGCCAGCACCCCTTCCGCACGGCGGCGCGGAAGGCGGGGATCAAGCTCGTGGGACCCAAGACCGCCTTCCTGGTCCAAGGGCAGGATCGTGTGGGAGTCATCGCTGACGTCGCCAGCAAGCTGGCCGAGGCACGGATCAATATCACGGCCCTGGACGCCGTCGCAGCCGGAAGGAGACGCTACGGAGCGGTCCTCTGGGTCAAGCCCCGGAACGTCGGGCGAGCGGCTCAGGTCCTGGGTGCCTCTTGAAGCAAATGGGTCGAAGACTCACCTTCGCTACCATAGTCTCATTTCCGAAGGGCCTGGCGGTCCACTGAGCGGCTTGTCCGAGCGAGTGGGACCGGGCCTAATATCGGGGGATTCGAAAGGACTCCTTTCTGGAACGAATCCTAGTTGCTGCCGAGAGGCACCTTGAGAGTCGCAGAGGCTGTACCACGGTGAGAGCAATGTCGAGGAGTCGGTTTTCGGGTATTTTTCAGGGCAGCCGTCAAAGCATTCCGCTGCTCTTCGGGAGTCCTGTGCTAGACGTTCGCAACAGAGAAGCGGTATCCTCCTAACCGGCTACTGGCGCTCGGTGGGAGAGGTAGGTCGGGGGAAGCTGACGTGCTGCTGAAAGGCCATCGTCGGCTCCGAGAAGGGACGACCATCAAGTAAGTGGTGGCATTCCTTCGACTTGCGGGGCATCCCTGCAGCCAGAGTAGAGTAAGGTGGGAAGAGACGAGCGCCTCGGCTTCTTGGGGCTCGCAAAAGGGTGGGACTGATGAAACCAACTGGGTGAACTGATGAGCTTGAAGCTCCTGCGCTGGATCGCCGTCGTGGCCCCTCTTCTATTCCTCGCCACGGTGGACTTCGTTCGTCACTTCCTGTTCCCCAACCAGCTTCACACGTGGGTGGGTTTCCTGTCCACCTACGCCCTGATTGGCTCGGCCATCGTCCTCTTCTCCTTGTTGATCTTCGGCTTCATCGCCCGTCTCCAGCAGCAGATCGTGGACCAGAACCGGAGGCTCGCGGCGCTCAATGAGATCGCCCAGGCCACAGCGGCCGAGCCGCGCCTGGACGATCTTCTAAACACAAGCCTGGACCACATCCTGGGGAGCATGAGGGCGGAGGCTGGCCTTGTCTGTCTCATTGACTTCGAAAGGGAGGAGCACTCGGCGGTGTGCCACCGGGGGTTCTCCCCGGAGGTGGTCCGACGGATCCAGCGGGCCAAACTCAAGGATGACCCCATCGCCCAGAAGGTGGTCCTCACCGGCCGGTCCGTGCTCTGGGAGCGGGTGCTGGAAGACTCCCAAGTGGCCGAAGCGTCCCGCCGCGAAGGGATCCGCTCGGGCATCAGCGCTCCGCTCAGGTCAGAGGGCGCTGTCAACGGCATTCTGGTGGTTGCCACCAATCAGCAGCGCCAGTTCTCTCGGGCAGAGCAGGATTTTCTCGGGAGCATCGGAGGTCAGTTGGGGATGGCCATCCAGAACTCCATCCTCTACGAGCGGGCTCGCCGGCAGGCCGATGAGTTGACAGCCTTGCTCACCGTTGGGCAGACGGTCACCTCCTCGCTGGACCTTCAGAGAACGCTGGAGACAGCCCTCGACCAGTCCGTGACGGTAACGGGAGCCGAGGCTGGGGAAATCTGGCTGGCCGAGGGAGAAAGGCTCCTCTCCTTGCGCGCGCACCTTGGAGCGTATTCGGAGGCATTCCTGGAGCGACGAAGCTTCCTGTGGGGCGAGGGTATCCCTGGCCTGGTGGCTGCTTCGGGGGAGACGGTGGTCGTCCACGACCTGGCAAACGACCCCCGTTTCCTCCGACAGGCCGTGATGAGGGCCGGATTTCAGACCTTCGTCGCCCTTCCTCTGTGGCGCAGAAACAAAGTGACCGGTGTGCTGGCCGTGGCTGCCCGGTCGCCTGAGAAGCTGACCAGGGCCAGCGACCTCCGCCTCCTCGAAGGCATCGCCGAATGGGTCGCCATCGCCGTCGAGAACGCGGGCCTGCACAGGACTGTTCAGGACACGGCAGTCGTCGAAG
>JACQUM010000008.1 GCA_016210295.1 Chloroflexota bacterium
CAGGTCGCCCGCTCGTTCGATGGCGGGGCCGGACGTGATGCGCACGTTTACGCCCATCTCAGCGGCGACGATGTAGGCCAGGGTGGTCTTGCCCAGGCCCGGTGGGCCATACAGGAGAAGGTGGTCGAGGGGCTCGCCCCGCTGCTGGGCCGCCTGGATGCCGATCTTCAGGTTCTCGACGATGCGTTCCTGGCCGATGTAGTCAGTGAGACGGCGGGGACGGAGGCTGCCTTCCAAGGCGGCCTCCTCCGCCTGGACGCGGGGAGAGACGACGCGCTCGGCCATTCGACCCTCGGATACTGGAGGTTGGCGCCACTATAGCACACGTGTTTCAGGAGGTCTAGAAGGGTGAAATGCGCCCGTCTGGGCTTCACACCTCGGCCAACCCCTCGGCAAATCCTACAATGAAGCCAAGCACGAAAGACAGCACAAAAATCGACATCCCGGCTACGATAACGATTATTTCTCCAATCCCGACCGGTGCCGTGACGACTCTCACGTTGGGTAGGCTCGTCCAATACCTGTTCAGGTTCCTTTGGACCTCGGCGACCATCCATATGGTTATTCCTATCCCTATCACCGTTAGAAGAAGGGAAAGAAAAAGGGCCCATCCAGCGAACTCGGCGGAGGACTCCGGGGCAGAGCCTATGTTGTCGATGAGCCCCCCAACTCCGGACGACACCCCGCCAGCAATGTATGCGCCCACCGCGGGCCCTGGAGCGATCGAGCTGGCTACTCCGGCTCGACCCATGAGCTCCACATACGAACGGACATGGGCGTGGAGGCGAAACCAGCCGTAGATAGGCACAAGCAGTGTTAGCGCATGCCAGGCGGGATACGCCTCGCTGTTCGTGTGGTCTCGATACTGTTTCCACGTGAGATAAAACCAGTAGAACGAATACATGCCGAAGGAAAATATGCTCGCCCAGACCACCCTTGGTATGGAGATGAGGTTCGGCAACTCTACCGCCGAGGCGGGAACTGCGTTCTGTCTCGACTCTTCCATAGGGTCCCCTCTTCCATAAGGTTATGCAGAACGTACGCCGGAGATAAATCCTTGTCAAGTATCGCCGCTCCGAGAAGCTGGCCTCGACGCCCTCGCCTTGACACTCGTCGCCGCCTTCCCCTACGCTGAATCAGCTTTGCGCTAGCTGGAGGCAAGGATGATCAAGCGGCTGGACCACATCGGCATCGCGGTCAAGAACCTGGACGAGGCCGTCGCCAAGTACGGCAAGCTCCTGGGGCTGAAGCCCTCCGAAGTGACGGAGGTGCCCCGGGAGAAGGTCAAGGCCGCCCTTCTGCCCGCCGACGACTTCCGTCTCGAGCTCCTGGAGGGCACCGCGCCCGACAGCGTCATCACCCGGTTCATCGAACGCCACGGCGAAGGGCAGCATCACCTCTGCATCGAGGTGGACGACATCGAGCGAGAGGTCGCGGAGGTGAAGCGGCGCGGCGCTGAGATCGTCGGCGAGGGCGTGCGCGAGGGACTGGTGGGCAAAGTCGCCTTCGTCCATCCCAAGTCGGCGCGAGGCGTCCTCTGGGAGCTGGCCCAGATCAGCCGACGCGATACGCCCAAGACGAAGACGGGCATCCGGCACGGCCACGTCGCCATCGCCGTCAAGAACGAGCACGAGGCCACGGCGGAGTACCAGAAGCGCTTCGGCCTGCACCTGGCCCTCCAGGACTTCGGCGCTGGGCTCGACATCAACCGGAGCTACTTCGACCTGGAGAACGGCGACGTCGAGCTCATGGAGCAAGTCCACGACGGGATCGTCACCCGCTTCGTGGAGAAGAACGGCGAGGGCTTCTACTGCATCTATTTCACGGTCGAGGACCGTGACGCCCTCACCGATCGGCTCAAGGCCGAGGGCGTGCGCCTGATTGACGACGGCCAGACCAAGTTCATCCACCCGCGAGAGTCCCACGGGGTCCTCATCGCTCTGACCCCGCCGGGAGGCCGGCGGGGTGGTGGATAGGAGGCATCTTCGGGCCGGGCACGCCCCTCAAAGAGATCGTTGACCTCGCGCGAAAGGTGACCTCGGAGGCCGAAGCCTCCGCCTGAGTCAAGGTCGCTGGCGCCTCCGCCGAGGACGTGGTGCCCGTCCATCGTTGACAGCACTCCAGGCGATATCTATAATCGCCTAGAGCCCGAGGGACAGGGGGGATGGCGGAGAGGGAGATGATGCAGCTCAGCGTTGCTCAACTCTTGCGCGAGCCCGTGGGTGCCCGAAGGAGCTTCCGCTTCCAGGGCCCGATGGAAGAGGGGACGGCTCAGGGCGAGGCCGGGCTGCTCCGGACAAAGGAGGGGGTCCTGGTAAGCGCCCACGTGACGAGCGACATTCGCAGCGTCTGCACCCGCTGCCTGAGCGACTACGTCCAGAGAGTAGCGACCGCCTTTGAGGAGGAGTTCTTTCCGGTGATAGACATCGAGACGGGGAAACCCGTGGTCTCGGCAAGGAAGGAAGGGGATGGCTTTACCATCGACGAGCATCACATCCTCGACCTCACCGAGGTCGTGCGGCAGTACACTCTCCTTGCCATCCCCATGAACGGCCTCTGCAAAGCGGACTGCAAGGGCCTGTGCCCGCGCTGCGGAGCAAACTGGAACGAACGAGAGTGCGCCTGCTCCAAAGAGGATGTCCATCCGGCCTGGGAAGAGCTACGCCGCCTGTGGGCCCTTCCAGGTGAGCGGTGACTCCTCCTACACCCGAAAGGAAAGCAACGTAGTCCTATGCCGCCACATCCAAAACGGAAACTCTCTCGAACCCGCGGTGCGACTCGACGCGCCCACAAAGCCCTGGTGCCCGCTAACCTTTCTCCCTGCCCGAGCTGCGGCAAGCCGCGGCTTCCTCACCGGGCCTGCCCCAACTGCGGCACCTATGCGGGCCGCACCGTGCTCCCTCAACCCGCCAAGCCCGAAGAGACCTAGACGGTGAAATCAAGGACAGAGGCCATGCTTCACAGAAACGGCATCGCCACAAGGGCGTCGCGACTCTCGTTCTCGTCATAGGAGGACCTGTTGCAGACGACAACCAACAAGACGGCATACATTTTCCCCGGGCAGGGCGCGCAGGCAGTGGGGATGGGGAAGGACGTTTACGAGCAATCGCCCGAGGCCCGAGCCATCTTCCAGAAGGCCGACGAAGTCCTGGGATTCTCTCTCTCGGGCCTGTGTTTCAACGGGCCGGAGCAGGAACTCCTCCAGACGGTCAACACGCAGCCGGCCATTCTTGTCACCAGTCTGGCCTACCACGCCGCGGGGTCCGACCTTCTGAAGAAGAACGCCCGCCTTCAGCCCAGCTTCATGGCTGGACACAGTCTGGGAGAGTACACCGCCCTCGTGGCGGCGGACGCCCTGGACTTCGCCGACGCGGTCCGCCTGGTACGCGAGAGGGGTCGGCTCATGCAGCACGCGGGCACCCTCCAGGAAGGGGCCATGGGAGCCGTCATCGGCTTCGAGGAGAGCCTCTTGGAGGCCGTGTGTAAAGAGACCGGCGCCGAGTTGGCCAACCTCAACTCCGACGACCAGATCGTCATCAGCGGGGGCAAGGAGGCCGTCGCGGCAGCCCTCAAGCTGGCCGAGGCCCGAGGCGCCAAGAGAGTGGTGCCCCTTCGCGTGAGCGGCGCCTTCCACTCTTCCCTCATGGCGCCCGCCGTCGAGGGGATGCGCAAGGCCCTGAGCGTCGTCAACCCCCGGTCTCCCAGGGTGCCCGTGATCGGCAACGTCACGGCGCAACCGCTGACGAACCCAAAGGCAATCCAGGAGGAGCTGATCAAGCAGATATCCAGCCCCGTCCAGTGGAACCGCACGGTCCGCTACATGGCCGCCCAGGGGGTGAAGACCTTCGTGGAGATCGGCCCCGGGTCGGTGCTCACCGGCCTGGTGAAGCGCATCGTGCCCGAGGCAGAGGCCATCAACGTGAGCAAGGCGGAAGGTCTGGCCGCCCTGCGCGCCTGATCTCTTCTGGAGAGGACATGGAGGCCACGACAGAGCCGAGACCCAAGCCAAGAGCAGCGAGAGGGACCCGCCGGCGGGCACGCATCCTCGCCCTTCAGGCCCTCTTCGAGGGGGACGCCTCTGGGCATCTTCCCCGCGAGGCTCTCCAGCGCCAGTTCGCTTCACAGGGAGACGGCGATGAGGAGGCCTTGGCCTACGCCCAACTTCTCGTCTCCAAGGTCCTCGCCGAGAAAAGCCGCCTCGACGGTCTCATCCAACGCTACGCCTCGGCATGGCCGGTGAAGCAGATCGCCGCCGTGGACCGAAACGTTCTGCGCCTGGCGCTCTGCGAGCTTCTTCTTGTGCTGGACACGCCGCCTAAAGTCGCCATCAGCGAGGCGGTGGAGATCGCCAAGGCCTATGGCGGCGAAAGCTCCTCCCGCTTTGTCAACGGAGTCCTGGGAAAGGTATTCCAGGAGACCTTCACAGACCAAGGAACAGTCAAGAAACTGCCGTAGAGGAGGCGAGCCCAAGTATGCCCACCGTGTACGACCGCGTGAAGAAGGTCATCGTCAACCAACTGGGCGTCGAGGAGGGCCAAGTGGTCTCATCGGCCTCCTTCGTGGACGACCTGAACGCCGACTCCCTGGACCTCGTAGAGCTGATCATGGCCCTGGAGGAGGAGTTCAGCACGCCCGAACATCGCGTGGAAATCTCCGACCAGGACGCCGAGAAGATCGTCACCGTCGAGGCGGCAGTGAACTACCTCAAAGAGGAGCTGAACGTCGAGGACACTCCGTGAGACAGGGCCGACCTTCGCGGAAGAGAGGAGGCCTCTAGGAACCGTCGGGGGCCTTCTCTTTCTTTTCCTCCCCGCCTTATAATGACGGCAAGAACGGGCACATGCGCAGGGGCAGCGGACGGACAAGGAGGCAGCGAGCCAACGAACCAAGCGAAGACAGCCCTCCAAGAGCTTTCCCAGCGGATCGCAGTCTGCGCCGCCTGTCCTCTCCACCTGACGCGGACCTACGCCGTCCCCGGCGAGGGCCCCGCCGACGCTCGGGTGATGTTCGTTGGGGAGGCGCCCGGGTATAACGAGGACAAGCAAGCCCGCCCCTTCGTGGGCCAAGCGGGACAGTTCCTGGATCAGCTGTTGGGTTTGGCAGCGCTCCGTCGTCAGGACGTCTACATCACCAATGTCGTCAAGTGCCGCCCGCCCAACAACCGCGATCCCCTCCCACTGGAGATGGACACCTGCCAGAGCTGGCTAGACGCCCAGCTCGCCGCGATCCAACCGCGGGTCATCGTGACTCTCGGACGCTACTCTCTCTCCAGGTTTTTCCCCCAAGAAAGCATCGGCAAGGTCCACGGCCGCATCCTCCGCAAAGGGAGCGCCCTTGTGTTCCCCATCTATCATCCTGCGGCCGCCCTGCACCAGGAGAAGATGCGGGCGGTCATCGAAGAGGACTTCAGGAAACTCGGCGCCCTCCTGGCGCATCCACCGGCAGAGGTGCCCACCCCGCCGAGCAACAAAGAGCCGGAGGCGTCCCATGAGCCCCAGCAACTTTCTCTCTTGTAGCGCTTCCTCACTCTCTTCGGAACCTCTGCTTTACCGTTTCGTGTGAAGCGTATGCCCAGAAACAAGACATCTCTCCGCGTCATCCCCCTGGGCGGGCTGGGGGAGATCGGCAAAAACATGATGGTCCTGGAATGCGGCGATGACATCGTCGTCATCGATGCCGGCCTCATGTTCCCTGACGAGGATATGCTGGGAGTGGACCTGGTGATCCCGAACATCGCCTACCTGCGAGAACACAAGGCGAAGATCCGGGGAATCGTCATTACCCACGGGCACGAGGACCACATCGGCGCCCTGCCCTACCTCCTTCGGGACCTGCCTTTCCCCGTCTATGGAACGAGGCTGACCATGGGCCTCATCTCCGTGAAGCTGAAGGAACACAAGCTCCTGTCTCAGGCAAAGCTGCACACCATCCAGGCCGGCCAGGAGTTCCGTCTCGGACAGATGCGCATCACCCCCTATGCGGTGAACCACAGCATCCCCGATGCCGTGGGCCTCATCATCAGGACGCCCATCGGGACCGTCGTCCACACAGGGGACTTCAAGATCGACCACACGCCCGTGGACGGGAAGCCCTTTGACCTTCACACCCTGGCCAGAGCAGGAGCCGAGGGCGTCCTCCTGTTGCTCTCCGACTCCACCTCCGCCGAGGTATCTGGCTACACCCCCTCGGAGATGACCGTGGTGGAGACGCTGGACCGTATCATTCGGGAGGCGCCGGGCCGAGTCATCGTCGCCAGCTTCGCCTCGCTCATCGCTCGCATCCAGATCGTCCTCAACGCGGCGGCGCGCCACGGCCGCCGTGTCGTGGTCGTCGGGCGCAGCATGGAAGACAACGTCCGCATGGCCCTGGACATGGGGTACCTCCACGACCCAAGCAACGTCCTGATGAAGCACAGCGAGATGCGCGAGACGCCACCCGAAAAGACAGTCGTCATGACGACGGGGTCTCAAGGGGAACCGACCTCGGCCCTGGTGCGCATGGCCAAGGGAGACCAGCGCCTCGTGCGCATCGTGCCGGGGGACACGGTGATTGTCTCCTCCAACCCTATACCCGGGAACGAGGTGGTGGTGGGACGCACCATTGATAGCCTCTTCAAGCTGGGCGCCCGCGTCCACTACAGCCGCATCGAGCAAGTCCACGTCCGGGGCCACGCCAGCCAGGAGGAGCTCAAGCTGATCATGCAGCTCACCAAGCCCCGCTTCTTCGTTCCGGTCCACGGCGACTACCGGCACCTCGTCATCCATGGACAGCTCGCGGAGTCCCTCGGCATTCCTCGCGACAGAATCTTCGTCCGCACGGACGGGGACATCCTGGAGCTGACCGCAGACAGCGGGAAGGTCGTCGGAAAGGTCGAGGCGGATAACGTCTACGTAGATGGGCTCCGCATCGGCGACATCGATAGTCCGGTGCTGCGGGACCGCGAACACCTCGCGAATGACGGCATCGTGGTCACCATCCTGACCCTGGATCGGAATACCGGCCGGGTCCTGGGGCGCCCCGACATCATCACCAGGGGATTCATGGAGGAGGAGGCCTCCGAAGAGCTCTTGGAGCAGTCGCGAAAGGTGATCTTGCACAGCTTGGACCATGGCCTGGGCCGCCCCGCCGAGCCGGGATACATCCACGGGAGAGTCAAAGAGAGCCTCGCCGAGTTCTTCTACCAGAAGACAAAGCGCCGTCCCATGATCCTGCCCGTCGCCGTCGAGATATAGAGAACAGGAGAGGTCCAATGGCTGCCGCGAAGAAGCTCCGGCGAAGGCGATTGATCCTCCCCTCGCAACCGAGGTCCCTTCGGAGGAGGCTGCTGCGGCAGGCGGCGCTGGAGGGGGAGGTCCCCGCCGTTGCCGTCTTGCTTGGGCTCCTCCTCTTCTTGCTCATCGTCACGTCCGTCTTCGTCGCCCTCCTCTGGAACCAGCTGCAGGTCGGTTGGGCCGCCGTCCATGCCGCCTTCGGGGTGGGCTTCCTCCTCTTTCTCGGCTGGGGCGCTGCCATGGGGTTTGCCCTGCGGATGTGGCCGCAGCCGATGCTCAGGCGATGGAACCGATGGCTAGGGACAGGCCTTCTCCTTCTCTCTCTTCTCGGCCTGGCAGCCGCCCTGGGAGGGGAGGCCACGATCCTGGGATTCCCCTTGCAAGGGACATTGGGGCTCCTGATCAGCGGCGGCACCGGCCTACCCGAGATACTGCGGTCCCTTCTCCCCGGCGCCGTGGGGCTCGCCCTCTTGTTCCCGCGCCAGGCCAAGAGGGCGCTCCGCTGGACGAGAGGCCTCTTCATCGCGACGGCGCGCCGGCTCTATCGGGCCGCTTCCCGATGGCGCCAGCAAAGCGAAGCAGCCTCCACCGCGAAGGAACTCCCTCCTGAGGCACCTACGGCAGAGGAGGCGACCAAGAGCACCGTGACGATGCCTCGTCCCGCTGTCCCTCGAAAGAGTCGCCCGCCGCAGGCGGGTGAAGAGACAGACGAGGAAGAGGAAGAACCCTCCTCGCAACTCCTCGAGACCGGGACCCAGCCCGAACAGAGCAAGCTAGCCAGCGCTCCCCTCGTAGAAGGCAAGGTCGAGGTAGGCGAAAAGTTGCAGAAGCTCCCGCAAAAGCCATGGCGCCTGCCCTCCCTCGAACCCTTGTCCGTAGGCTCAGCGTCGGAGATGGACGAGACCGCCCTGCAGGAGCGGGCAGCCTCCATCGAGGCGGTGCTGGCGGAGTATGGCATCGAGGCGGAGGTCATAGAGATACGTCCAGGCCCGGCCGTCACCCTCTTCGGCCTCCGGCCAGGCTGGTCGCGCCGCTACAAAGAGATCAGAGGAAAAGACGCCAAGGGACGCCCCGCCGTCCGGCGGGAAGAGGTCTCCCGCACGCGCGTGAAGTTGGACAGGATCGCGGCCCTGGACCGCGACCTAGCCATGCAGCTCGAAGTGCCGAGTATCCGTATCTTCGCGCCCATCCCAGGGACGAACCTGGTAGGGATCGAGGTACCGAACCCCACCCCGCAGACCGTCCACCTGCGAACGATTCTCGAGAGCGATGCCTTCCGCCGGGCCCAGACGAAGAGCAAGCTCGTTGTCCCTCTTGGAAAGGGGACCGGTGGAGAGATCCTGACGGCGGACCTGACGAAGATGCCGCACCTGCTGATCGCCGGGGCGACGGGAAGCGGAAAGAGCGTCTTCCTCAACGCCTTCATCGCCTCCCTTCTCATGAACACCACACCCAGCGAGGTACGAATGGTGCTGGTGGACCCCAAGCGGGTGGAGCTGCCGCTGTTCAACCACATCCCGCACCTGGTGGCGCCGGTGATCAGCGACACGAACAAGGTCGTGAACGCCCTCGGCTGGCTCCTCGCTCAGATGGAGGAGCGGCTGGAAATGCTGGCGAAGGTCCAGGTGAGAGACCTGGCCTCCTTCAACCGGCGACGGCCCGAAGAGCGGATGCCCTACCTCGTCCTGGTCATCGACGAGCTGGCCGACCTGATGATGACGGCAGGAAAGCGCGTCGAGCCCATGCTGTGCCGCCTCGCCCAGATGGGGCGGGCGCCCGGCATCCACCTGGTGGTGGCGACCCAGCGGCCCTCGGTGGACGTCGTGACCGGCCTCATCAAGGCCAACTTCCCCACGCGCATCGCCTTCGCCGTGACCTCTCAGGTCGATTCCCGGACCATCCTTGACACGTCGGGCGCAGAGAAGCTCCTGGGCC
>JACQUM010000103.1 GCA_016210295.1 Chloroflexota bacterium
ATGTAGTACAGGAAGCCGCCCTCCTCCTCGTGCTCCACCTCCAGGTCGGAGAGGGCCGTGGCGCAGCGGGGGCACCAGTTGATGATGCGCTCGCCGCGATAGATGAGGCCTTTGCGGTACAGGTTGACGAAGGTGGTGCGGACGGCCTTGGAGGGGCCTTCGTCCAGGGTAAAGCGGCGGCGGATCCAGTCGCAGGAGGCCCCCAGACGCTGGTGCTGGCGGTCAATGGCGTCGCCGTACTTGCGGACCCACTGCCACACCCGCTCGACAAAAGCCTCGCGCCCAAGCTGGTGGCGGGTCACGCCCTCCTTGGCCAGCTCCCGCTCCACCACCACCTGAGTGGCGATGCCCGCATGGTCGGCGCCGGGGAGCCACAAGGCGGCATCTCCCAGCATACGATGCCACCGCACCAGGGCGTCCTCGACGGAGGCGGTGATGGCGTGGCCCAGATGCAGCTCGCCGGTGACGTTGGGAGGCGGCATGATGATGGTGAAGGGTGGCTTTCCGGAGTCAGCGGCGGGGGTGAAGAGGCCGCGGTCCATCCAGAAGCGATAGATGCGCTCCTCGACGCCCTTGGGGTCGTAGGCCTTGGGAATCTCCGTGGCTTGGGGTTGCACCATTGCTGCAAGCCTCTCCTTCCACCAGATAAGACAGGTGGGGCCATTGTACCACGCCCAACAGATAGCGGCGAAGGAGGGATGTGCCACCGACCAATCGAGTGTCTTCCGACCTGGACCCACGCTACGGGAGGTGACTCAGGGCAAACGCTGAAGTTGAGGAAGAGCGGCAAGGATATGCTAGGACGGAGTAAGCTACTTCGACATCGTCATGCCCATGTTCGTCCAGCGGTGACCTGAGCCAGGTGAACACCTTGCCCAGCGCGTGTCAGGACGCCTGCGGGCGAGGACGGCGAAGGAAGGGCAGGCGGAACAGGACGAAGGCCTGCTGGCTTCTCATGAAGCCCAGGTAAATGAGCACAACCCCCAAGAACAACGCCAGGTTGTGGGGTTGGGGAAGGTTGAACCGCTCCAGGGTCCCCCCCGCCGCCGACAGGAATGCCCCCGCAGCGATGAGGACGTTGGAGACCACCCGATGGCCTGGCGCGTGGCGCCGCACAAACACCACGGCGCTATACACGGCGCTGGCCACCAGGGCGAAGGCGCCCACTGAGTTCAGGAGAGCCGTGACTATACCCACGTAGACCGGGTAGAACCGTTGTGGAGGGGTTCCCGGCACCACCGACGCCAGAGGCTCTCCCTTCAGCAGGGAGAGGTCGGCTTGCAGCGGGACCGCCAGCGCCAGTGCGCCGCTGATGACGGTGAGGACCAGCAGGCCGCCGAACACCCCGTGGGCGATCTTGACGGGGACGTGGAGGTAGATGCTCCCCATGCCCAGGTACGCGGCGACCAGCATGCCGCCGCTCAAGTACCACAGGCGGAACACAGCGTCAGCGTTTGCTCCAGCCATCCAGAGGGTCTGAAGCAGGCTTGCGGCCGCGTACAGGAGAAGCCCGACGGTCCAGACCAGTTGGTACGGCCTCCGACGTTCGAGGAACTGGTCGAGAACCCCAAGGGCGAAGACGAAACTCACTACAGCCGTCAGCAGGGGAATGGCCACGTCGCTCCCTCCTGTCCCTCAGTAAGGATGGGGCGATGAGCCCGTGAGGGATTCTACCAGAAGACAGGAGCGACCGTAAGCCAGGGCCCCGCATGCGGCGGCTATGTGTCCTCCCAAGGGGCCGCCGTCACTGTTTGATTGTGAATGAGTCAACCTTCTTGTTTTGCGCCAGGTCCCATCCTCCGAGCACGGCCGCGTCCGCTGTCCCATCTGCTTTTTGTGGAATGTAACCCAACTCTATCTTGGAGAAGCTGAAGCTGACCTCCTCCAAGGGCAGCACCTCTCCGCCTTTGGCATTGCCTCCAGGCCTCACGGAGGAGATGACCACATCCGTCATCTTGTACTCCAGGTACTGTTGCCTGCCGCCTTCAGCCCGCTGAAACTGAATCGTCACCTCTGGAATGTGCTCGCCACTCGCACAGGCGAGCATGAGCATGGGGGAGGCCTTGTCCAGCGTTTTCACGATAGTGAAGTTGCTGAAGCTGGCGCGCTCGGCGGTGCCCGCCAGTCTGGAGGTAACGGCGCTGGCGGGCTGCGTCACCCCAAAGCTAAAGGAGGCTATGTCTATCCAGTCCTTGTGCTTGATCAGGTCTGTGCTCTCCCCCGCTATCGAGCCTAGCTTGATGAACGCGTCAAAGGCCATGCTATACCTCCTCCAATTTTTTCAAGGCGCCTTTCTTCGTTCGATGCCGGTCACAGGGTCAGTTGGAAGGTGAACTCAGCGGTGCCGTCGCCGCCCAGCTCCTGGGGCCGTTGAGTGGCGGTGTAGACGCCCCTGGCGCCGGCGTAGCGGCCACTTCCTCCCACCACGGTATAGGTGTCCTCTCCTGCCTTGGCGGCCCTGCTGCCCATGCCCAGGATCGTTCCGTCCACCAGGTTGAACGTGTGGACCTCCATGATCGAGGCGGCAAAGGGGGTGGGGCCGAAGGGAGCCTGGAGGGACAGGCCGCTCGAATAGAACTCGCCCAGCTTTGTTGCCCGCCGCTCGTCCAGGAGCTCACCGTACATCGCCACCTGCTCACCCCTGGCGGGTAAGGCTCCGTTTCTGAGGTTGGGCGAGGAGATGTGCCAGTGGCGGCCGTAGAGCCGTAGCCCGGTCTTCAGGGGAGCTTTGGTTGGGCCAACAGCAGATGCTTCGGCGCTAGTGCCCTTGAAGGCTGTCGCAGCGCCAATGGCCCCAAGCAGAAGGGCCGCCCGCTTCAACAGGTTCCGGCGATTGGCGCCTGCAACGTTCATCATATCAGCCTCTCCTTGTCCTGGCGTGTTCATACGTGACCTTCACCTATGTCCGTACAAGAAATCCCATGCCAAGCAGTTTCCGAACTATCTCTATAACCGATGGCGCAAGCTCCTCGCCCTCCGTGCCCGTGGCCTGGGCCACCTGCCGCACCACGTCTCCCAGGGGACGACGCCCGTCGCACAGGGACAGGAGGTGGAGGGTGAAGCCGTCCACCTCCCCACGGAACCGGAGCCCCTGGTCCAGGTTGAGGAACGTGTCCTGGACCGCATACCTCCCATCGCGCCAGGTCAGGGTCTGCTCCAAGCGATGGCCCTCCACAAGACGAAAGCACTCTGCCAGCAGCGATCGGTCGTCGTCAAGCCCGTTGAGATAGTCCTGGGACTCGAAGATGCTTAGGATATGCTCGCCGCTGGGGTTGACGTGCCCAGGGGGAAGCTCCTCAGCGCGCACCCAGTGGGGGCCGCTGGAGCGGCGAAGGATAACGGCGCCGGAACCAATAGCCTCGATCCCGAGCCTCTTGTAGTAGTCAAGCCAGCGATCCAAGGCATTGGGGTAGGCCTTGGGGCCGCCGTAGCGAAGGTGTTGGTTCCAAGTTGCCGCGTAGCTTACCGGGTCCTCTGTCTTGTAGTGGAGCAGCAG
>JACQUM010000102.1 GCA_016210295.1 Chloroflexota bacterium
CCTCGGGCTCCAGGACATAGATACCCGCGTTCGCCAGCCCGCTGGAGCCCAGCTCCCTCGGCGGCTTCTCCACGAACCGGAGCACCCGTCCCTGGCGGTCGAGCTCCACCACGCTCCGCTCCCACGGGTCAGCGACGCGGTACAGCACGATGGTCCCCACGGCGCGGTGCTCTCGATGGGAGGCCGCTACACGAGCCAGATCGACCTCTGTCAACAGGTCGCCATAGACCACGAAGAAGGTCTCAGTCAGGAAGTCCTGAAGCTTGCGTACTGCTCCCGCCGTGCCCAGGATGCGGGGCTCGTAGGAGTAGGTCAGCCGCACCCCCCACGCCGCGCCATCCCCAAAGTAGTGGACGACTATGCCCGGGGCGTGGTGCAGGTTGATGGCGATCTCACCGACTCCCTGAGCCGCGAGGTAGCGGACCAACCTCTCCAGCAAGGGGACGCCTCCGACGGGGAGCATCGCCTTGGGAGTCTCCTGAGTCAGAGGGCGCAGCCGGCGCCCCTCCCCCGCCGCGAGGATGACGGCTTTCGTGACCTTCTCGCCCATAGCGGCTTCAGTATAGCAGTCTGATAAACGCGAGTTCCGGGAGCCTGGAGCGAGACCAATACCCGAGACGGAGTCGAAGGCCACAGCCAAGCGGACTCCGTTCCCTCTCAGCGCGCTTTTTTCTGTGCCACCAGATTTGTCAGAAGCCTATCGAACCTATCTGAGACCCGCGGCCAGGTGAGCTCTTTCTCCACGAACAGCCGCCCAGCGATACCCATCCGTTCCCTCTCCTCCGGGTGAGCGAGAAGGCGCCGCAGGGCTGTCTGGAGGGCCTCCTCACTTTCGGGCGGCACCAGAAGGCCCGTCTCCTCGTTGCGCACTGCATCGGGGATGCCTCCGGAGGCGCCTCCGATCACCGGCTTCCCCCAGGAGCTCGCCTCGGCAAAGACGATGCCGAAGCCCTCCACATCGCCCTCCTCCGGAATCCACCGAGCGGGCAACACAAAGACGTCGCAAGCCGCGTACCAGGCCGCCACCTCCGAATCTGGCAAAGCGCCGGTGAACAGCACGCGCCCCATCAGTCCGAGATCACGCGTCTCCGCTTCTAAGGCACCCCGCTCCGGCCCGTCCCCGACGATGGCATAGACCAGGTCAGGGCACTCTTCCGCCAGGGCAGACACAGCTCTGATCACAGCCTGGTGGTTCTTCCGGCGGACCAGCCGACCGACGGTGAGGAGAATTCGCCTCTGCTCCAGACCGTAGTGACTCCTGATCCTCTTGCTGGCCTCCTGGGGAGGCTCGTTAGGCAAGGAGGCCCCTGGATGAAGGACCTCCACCCTGCTCGCAGGAAGTCCCAACTCGAGGAGGCGGTCCCGATTGAAGGAGCTGTTCGCCAGCACAAGGTCACACTGGCGCAGGGCGGCGATCGCCGCCCTGCGCCAGACCGGACCCCGAAGGAGAGCCTGGTAAAGGTCGTTGCCGTGGATGAGGACAGTCAAAGGACGAGGCCGCAGGACCAGTGCGGCGGCCACGAAGACGGTCGAGAAGTGGCCGAAAAGCGTGACTCCCCGTCCACCTTTTGGCCTGAGCCGGCGTATCTCCACGAGAAACTGCGCCAGGCCGAGGCGGCGCCGCAGGCGCAGGCGGCGGACGGGGAACGGTTGACCAGCATCCACCCCTTCGCACCCAGGAGACCACGGCGACAGCACACGTACATCGAGAGTCGTAGACCGCGCCAGGCCCTCCAAGAAAGCGGCTACGCCGCCGTAGAAGGGCATGGGGGGGAAGTCTTCGGTGACGAGGAGAAGTTCAAAAGGGGCGTAAGAGGACATTATTATTAGCAGGCTGCTGAAAAAAGGGAGCCCAGAGGGGAAAAGCCTCTTTGGCAGGGGTCTGGGGGTGTCCCCCAGATACAATTCTTACCCCCTTCCTGGCCAGGAAGGGGGCAAGGGGGATGATCGAAGGAGTTTTTCATCACCCTGTTAGGCTGAGATAAGGATGGTCGGTCTAGGAATAGCCTTAGTATAGAGGACAATGAGCCGCACAGCCGGCGAGAGGAAGCAATCTGAAGGACCTATGACTCTTGCGCTCCACGGGGAAACAATCCTGTGCGTGTCCCCCACGCCCTGGGCCTCCATCTGGCGGAATCGCCAGCAGATAATGTCTCGCCTGGCGCGCCAGAATACCGTTTTCTTTGTCGACCCTCCTCGATCATCGAGTAGCTACCCGCAACCGAATTTCTCCGAGGTAAGCACAAATAATAATGTGGAGGTGCTGAAGGCGCCGTTTTATTCGCTGCCGTATGGGAGCCGTTTCCTCCCGAAGCCGGTGGCAGGGGCTCTAGTCCCTGCCATCGACCGGTGGAACGCCGTGGCCTTAGCCGCGACTCTGCGTTGGCCGCTTCGGCAACCGAAATCCATTGACATCCTCTGGTTCTACGAACCCTGGGCCTCTCACCTGAAGGGGAAGCTCGGAGAGTCAGTGGTCTGCTATCACGTCCACGACGAGGTAAGCGAATTCACATTCAACCGCCACATTGCAAGAGTCCTCTGGGACCAAGAACTCCGTGCCCTCGGGCAAGCCGACCTGATCTTCTGCTCGTCGGAAGAGCAGTATAGACGGCGCCAGCCCCAGTTCCCGGAAAAGACACACCTCGCGCTCAATGGCGTGGACTTCGAGCTCTACTCGTCTGTCTGGCGTGACCCTTCTCTCCCGATTCCAGAGGATGTCAGAGACCTCCCCAGGCCAATCTTTGGTTTCTACGGAGAGCTCGGCCTCACCTTCGACCCAGACCTCCTCCTCGGGGTCGCCCAGAGCTGGCCGGAGGCCTCTTTCGTCCTCCTCGGCCCCGATAATCTTGACCGGCAATACGGAGGCACCCCGGTCCTCAAAGGCCTTCGGCGCCAGCCGAACATACATTTTCGTCGCCAGCGTCCCGTTTCCGAACTCCCCGCCTACCTCAAGAGCTTCGATGCGATCTTTCTGCCCTACCGGACAGACGGCCATGCGCGTTACTCGCAACCCCTGAAGATGTACGAAGGCCTCGCGGCGGGCAAACCTATCGTCGCCACCCCTTTGCTGGCCATACAGCGTCACGAGAGCCTCGTCTATGTCGCCGCTACCAGCGATGAATGCGTCCGACGTTTGCAAGAAGCGCTTCAGCATCCCACAGATAGACGGGACAAGGGCATCGCCCTCGCGAGGGAGAACGACTGGGAGCACCGGGTCGCTCAGATAGCTCAGCTCGTCGCGGATCTGTTAGCGAAGCGCCGGGTGGCGGCCCAAGATAGACGGTAGTCTCTCGCCAGCGAGCCACGCTTGGAGCACAGCATGGTTTTCGGAGAGTTGCCTTCTTGTCGGCCTCATGCTAACGTGAGGCGCACCCGCTTCCCACAACCGAGGAAACGCGATGGATCGCCTCTCTAGCACCAGGAGACCCCTGGAAGATGCCATCCGGGAGAAGAAGAGCGAAGTTGCCGTCATTGGCCTTGGCTTTGTCGGTCTCACCGAGGCCGTTGCCCTGGCCGAGGCTGGCTTTACCGTCCTTGGACTCGACGTCGACAAAGGAGTCGTGGCTGGTATCCAGGCAGGCGGAAGCCCCAACGGTCATATCCCCCCCAGCAGAATCGCGCCCCTTGTCCATTCGGGCGCTCTTCGAGCCAGCGCCGACTTTGCCCTCCTGGCCGAAGCCGACGTCGCTGTCATCTGCGTTCCCACCCCTGTTAAGGATGGCAGTGTAGACCTTGACGCCGTTCGGTCCACCGCAGCAGCCATCGCGCGCACCCTCGACCGCCCCAAGCTCATCCTCCTGGAGAGCACGGTGCCCCCCGGGACCACCCGAAACGTGGTCCGCACCCTTTTGGACGGCGGACACCGCACCCCGGGAAGGGACTTCTTCCTGGCCGCCTGCCCCGAGCGGATCGACCTTCTCAACAGCACCTACACCCTCGCCAACACCCCACGAGTAGTCGGTGGCCTCACCCCCGAAGACACGCACCTGGCCCAGCTCTTCTACGCCTCTTTCGTCCAGCACGTCCACGCCGTCCCCACGCCCGAGGTCGCCGAGGCCGCCAAGGTCTTCGAAAACGTCTTCCGCTTCGTCAACATCGGTCTCGTCAACGAATTCGCCCTTCTCTGCCGAAGCCTCCACATCGACCCCTGGGCTACCATCGACGCAGCGGCCACCAAGCCCTTCGGATTCCTGAAGCACCTGCCCGGCCCAGGAGTCGGCGGCGCCTGCATCCCCTGGGCCCCGTACTACCTCCTCGGCGCCGCGCAAGGGTTCGAAGCACCTCGAGGCTTTCTGGAAGCGTCTCTCGCCATCAACGCCATGATGCCAGAGCACATCGCCCTGCGGGCCGCTCAACTTGCCGGCGGGTCAGGCCGACACATCCTCATCGTCGGCGTGACCTACAAACCCGGCGTGGCGGATATCCGGGAGTCCCCCGCTCTTCCCGTCATGGAGCGCCTGCACGCCTGGGGGTTCCGGCTCTCCTATCTCGACCCCTTTGTGCCCACTCTCAGTCTCGATGGCCTCCAGCTTCGCTCGCTACCGACAACCAGTCCTCTCGAAAGCATCGACTGCGCCGTCGTCATCACCGCCCATGCGGAGATCGACTACCAGGCTCTCTGCTCCGCCGTCCCCGTTATCTTCGATACTCGAAACGCCCTAGCAGGGCTGGGGCGCCAGAACGTCATTCCGCTCTGAGTCCCAGGAGCTTGCTAATGCCTGAGCAGAGCCGTCTCTCCCAGCTCCGCAGGTTGCTCGAAGAGCACTTCGCCGACGAGAAGGCGAAACCCTTCGTCCCTGGCGTCACTCGCATCCCCCTCATCGTCCCCTCCTACGGGGCCGAAGAGGTGTACGAGGCCCTCCTCTCTTTACTCTCGACCAACGTCACCATGGGGGAGAAAGTCCGCATCTTCGAGAGCCTCTTCGCTCATTACATCGGGGCTACCCAGGCGGTCATGGTCAACTCCGGCTCCAGCGCCAACCTGCTCGCCCTCTCCGCCCTGGTCAACCACGCCCTCCCCAGACACCTGGAACCGGGCGATGAGGTGATCACCCCCGCCGTCACCTGGGCTACCACGGTCTACCCCATCATCAACACCGGCCTCGTGCCCGTCCTCGTAGACATCGATAGAGATACTCTCAACCTGGACCCCAACGCTCTGCAGCGGGCGTTGACGCCCCGGACGCGGGCCGTGATGCCCGTCCACCTCTTGGGCAACCCCTGCCCCATGAAGGAAATTCAAGAGTTCTGCCGCGCCCACGACCTCTTCCTCGTCGAGGACGCCTGCGAGGCCCACGGGGCCGAAGTCGCGGGGAAGAAGGTGGGCAGCTTCGGAGACCTGGCCTCCTTCAGCTTCTTCTTCAGCCACCACATCACCACCATCGAGGGCGGGATGGTCCTCACGTCGCACGAGGAACTAGGCGAGCTGCTCAAGGCCCTCCGGGTCTTCGGCTGGGTCCGGGACCTGAGGGACAGAGACAAGTACGCCGTCCAGAGTCCGGAGATCGACCCTCGCTTCCTCTTCGTGAACACGGGCTACAACTTCCGCCCCACGGAGATCCAGGGAGCTTTCGGCATCCACCAACTCCCGAAGCTGGAGCGGTTCATCGCCATCCGGCGGGAGAACGCTGCCTACTGGACCCGCGAGCTCCAGCGCTTCGAACAGTTCTTCATCCTGCCCCAGGAGCAGCCAGGGACGCGCCACGTCTGGTACGGCTACCCTGTGACGATCAGGCCCGGCGCTCCATTCACTCGGCAGGACCTCGTTCAGTTCCTGGAGAAGAAGAGCGTGGAGACGCGCCCCGTCATGGCCGGCAACATGGACGAGCAGCCTTCCATGCGCCATTTCACCTACCAGAGAGTCGGCGAGCTCCCCAACGCCCGCTGGATCATGCGCAACTCCTTCTTCTTCGGCGACCACCACGGTATCGGCCCCGTTGAGCGAGAGGCCATCGTGCATTACTTCGAAGAGTTCCTTCGCGTGCGTGTGAAGGTCTAGTGGCGACCGCCCTCATCACGGGAATCACCGGTCAGGACGGCTATTACCTTGCCCAGCATCTCCTGGAACAGGGCTACACCGTTTACGGCCTCACCCGCCCTATGAGCCCGGAGCGCGCCATCCTGGAGCGCGAGGCGTCTGGCATCCGCCTCCTCCCCGGAGATGTACGCGACGCCGAGAGCCTGAGAGGGGCCTTGGTGAAAGCCAAGCCAGATGAGGTCTATCATCTGGCTGCCATCGGCCTCGGACCGCACTCCTTCGATGACCCTGCCCTCTTAGGAGACGTGAACGGCCTCGGCGCCGCCCGTCTGCTGGAGGCAGCCCGCACCTGCGTGCCTGACGCTCGAATATTCTACGCCTCCAGCAGCGAGGTCTACGCCGGTCTCTCTCCCGCCGAGATGCCCGTCCGGGAGACGTCGCCTATTGCCCCGCGCACCCCTTACGGCGCCTCGAAAGCGTATGGCCAGTTTTTATGCGACGTCTATCGACGTGCCTACGGCCTCTTCATCGCCGTGGGGGTCCTGTTCAACCACGAATCGCCCCGGCGCCGAGAAGAGTTCGTCGTTCGGAAAGTGACGATGGCCGCCGCCCGCGCCGCGCGCGGGCTCCCTGCCGACCTCTCTCTCGGGAACGTGACCGCCCGACGAGACTGGGGATGGGCGCCCGACTACGTCCGCGCCATGCACCTCGCCCTCCAGCGAGCCAAGCCTGATACCTATATCATCGCCACGGGAGAGCCCCACAGCGTCCAAGAACTAGTCGAGGCCGCCTTCGCCGCCGCCGGCCTCGACTGGCGGACCCACGTACAGACCGATTCCTCCCTCCTCCGCCCCTCGGATGCTGACCTTCTGTACGGCGACCCGTCCAAGGCTCGCCAAGACCTGGGCTGGAATCCGAGCGTGAGGTTTCAGGAGATGGTCGAATCCCTGGTCAGGACCGCAACCGTGACCTGGCCAGGCACTCATGTAAGCCCATGACCTCCTCCCTTGTCGTTCTCACGTTCAACGAGGTGGACGGCATGCGCCAGGTCATGCCCCAGGTGGACCACACCTGGGTGGAAGAGATAGTCATCGTGGACGGCGGCTCCACGGACGGGACGCTGGAGGAGGCGCAGCGGCAAGGACTTCGCGCCGTCATCCAAGAGAAGCCAGGTCGCGGAGAAGCCTTCCGGGTGGGTCTTCGGCACTCCACCGGCGACATCATCGTCTACTTCTCCCCCGACGGGAACGAGCGGCCCGGAGACATCCCCATCCTCTTGGGCAAGATGGGAGAAGGCTACGACATGGTCATCGCCTCTCGATTTGGGAAGGACTCCCGGAGCGAGGATGCCACCTGGATCACCCGACTGGGCAACTGGGCCTTCACCACAGGCGTCAACCTGTTCTTCGGGGCACACGTGACCGATGCGGTGAACGGCCTCCGGGCCGTAACGCGCCCCTGTATGGAAGACCTGGCCACCACTGCCGTCCACTTCGAGATCGAGATGGAGATGACTATCAGGGCCGCGAAGAAAGGGTATAGAATCGGGGAGATTCCCACCGTGGAGCCCCCGCGAGTGGGAGGAAAACCCAAGCTCAACAAGATCGTCGATGGCCTCCGCTACAGTCGGTTCTTCCTCGGGCAGGTCCTGAGCGGACGGCGCTGACGTGAGAGGAGGTCCAAAACGGTGCTCCATCAAAGGGTTTGCGTCGTCGGACTCGGCTACGTCGGCCTGACTCTAGCCGTCACCCTCGCCGATCGAGGTTTCGAGGTGTTCGGGGTAGAGATCAACCCGGAGACCGTCGCGCTCATCAACCGCAAGGACCAGCCCTTCCACGAGCCCGGCCTGACCGCCGCTCTCCACCGCCACCTGGGGCGCGGCTTCACCGCCTCGACTCAGATGCCCACGGCACCGCAAGACGCCTTCATCATTTGTGTCGGCACGCCGTGGGACAAGGGCAAGGGCCAGCCCGTGTTGGACCATGTCACCCGGGCGACGCGGCAGGTCGCCGAGGTCTATCGGCCGGACTCACTGGTCGTGCTTCGCAGCACCGTGCCCCCAGGGACATCCCGCTCCGTCGTCCTGCCCATCCTTCAAGAACACGCCGAGCGTGTCCTCCTCGCCTTCTGTCCGGAACGGACCGCCGAGGGTGTCGCCCTCCGGGAACTCCGCGCCCTGCCGCAGATCATCGGGGGACTGGACCCGGAGAGCACCGACCGCGCCCAGGAGATCTTCCGGCGCGTCACCCACACCACCATCGAGGTCTCTTCCCTGGAGGTCGCGGAGACCATCAAGCTCGTGGACAACTCCTATCGTGACACGACATTCGCCTTCGCCAACGAGGTCGCCCTTCTGGCCGAAGCCCTGGGCCTGGATGGACAGGAGATCATCCGCTCCGCCAACATGGGCTACCCGCGGACCAGCATCCCCATACCCGGCTACGTGGGGGGAGCGTGCCTGGCGAAAGACCCCCACATCCTCGCCTACGCCGGCCAGGTCCGGGGGTTCACGCCTCCTCTGGTTACGGCAGGCCGCGCTCTCAACGAGAGCCTCCCCGACAGGACAGTCGCCAAGCTCGGCGCCATTTTGGGGCGCATGGGCAAGGACCTCTCCGCGGCGAAGGTGCTTGTGGCTGGCCTGGCCTTCAAGGGGACGCCGGAGACCAACGACCTGCGCGAATCGCCGTCGCTAGACGTCGCACGCCTTCTCCAGCGAAGAGGGGCCCGCGTGTACGGCCACGACTTCGTGGTCACACCCGAGGCCATCCGCCAAGCGGGCCTCCTCTCCGCCACTCTTGAGGAGGGTTTCAAAAGCGCAGACGCCGTCCTGTTCACGAACAACCACAAAAGCTACTCCAGCATCGACCTCGTGCATCTGGCCTCTCTCTTGAACCGTCCCGCCGTCATCCTCGACGGGTGGAATCTTTTCGAGCCAGAAGCCGTCCAGGGGCTGGAAGGTGTCTACTACGCGGCCACCGGCCGCGGCTGAACGGGTCCCGCGAGAGCCGGGTGGAAAATAGCGAGCGTCATGGGCGAGTCGTATTCGTGCACAGCGAGCGAACGATGAGGGCTGATCAAGAGGGCGTTTCAAAGGTCCGCCTGGCGGAGGTGATCGCCGCGCTTTCGCTGGCCACCGACCTCGGAATGGGCCAGCCGATGGAGCACGCGCTCCGCAGATGCCTTCTGGCGGTACGGCTCGGAGAAGCTCTTGGCCTGAGCGACCGTGAACTCGGAGACGCGTACTATGTAGCCCTCGTGTGCTCCGTGGGCTGCACGATCAAGCTGCAAGAGTACGTGCCGTGGTTCCGGGACGAGATAGCCGCGGCGGAACAGGCTGCGACCCTGGACCCCACCATGCTCTTCGATGACGCGATGTTTGTCCTTGGCCACGTTGGCCAGGGAGAACCGCCGCTTCAGCGCGCCACGAAGGTGATCACCGCGTTGGCGTCGGGCCAGCGGGAGATGCACCGGTCGTCCGTCGCTTGCAACGAGATTTGCAGGACCTTTGGGGAGATGCTGGAGTTGGGACCTGGCGTCCAACAGGCCCTCGGGCAGATGCACGAACGTTGGGATGGCCGGGGGGAGCCCTTTCGGCTCAGAGGCGAGGAGAAAGCTCTTGCTGCACGGATAGCTCATCTAGCCGGAGACGCCATCCTGTTCCACCGGTTGGGCGGCATCGAGGCGGCAGTCGATGTGGTGCAGCGCCGCGCTGCGAAGACCTATGACCCGCGGGTAGCCCGGCGGTTCTGCGAGAACGCGCCGCAGCTATTAGAGGGTGTTGAGAGTGAGACGCTCTGGGACAGTGTCCTCGCCGCCGAGCCGGTCCCACAGCGATGGGTTGATGAAGAGCATCTCGACACCCTCGCCAAGGCGATGGCACATTTCGCTGACTCGAAGTCACCCTATACCATCAACCACTCCGCTGGCGTCGCGGCACTGGCGGGAGCTGCCGCTCGGCGACTCGCTATGGCCGAGGCCGACGTGTCCGCCGTGCGACGGGCAGGGTTTCTGCACGATCTCGGGCGGATCGGCGTGCCGGTCGGGATCTGGGACAAGCCAGGACCGCTCACTCCGGCGGAGTGGGAGCGCGTACGCATGCACCCTTACCTCACCGAACGGATCCTCGCTCGATCCGGAGCGCTGGTCCACTTGGGTGCCTTGGCGGCACTGCACCACGAACGCCTCGACGGATCGGGTTATCACCGTGGCGTATCCGCATCCTTTCTCCCAATGGCCGCCCGGGTCCTCGCTGCCGCCGATTTCTTCCACGCGAAGACCGAGCCGCGCCCCCACCGGCCTGCGCTCACTCCAGAGACGGCTGCAGAAGCCATGCGCCAGGAGGCCCACGCAGGGAGGCTCGACACGGAGGCAGCGAACGCGGTGCTGGGCGCCGTCGGCCAGAAGGAGGTGCGGCAGCGAGGCTCGTTTCCCGCCGGGCTGAGCGAGCGCGAGGTAGAAGTGCTCCGGCTCTTGGCCCGCGGGTGCTCCGTCCGCGACGTAGCGGAGGTGCTTTCCGTTTCCCCCCGGACCGTTGCCCACCACGTCCAGCACATCTACGGCAAGATCGGCGTATCCAGCCGCGCCGCCGTGACCTTGTTCGCCGTCCGCCACGACCTCATCATCGACACGGCAGCGTAGTTTCAGTGCGAGGGGGAAAGAACACCTGTCTCTAGAGCTCGCGGAAATCTTCCCGTTCCCCTCTGCCCCCCTTATCTCTGCACTGCAAAGCCTCCGCGGGCTCGCCTTCTCTGGCATGCGACCTGTTCAACTCTTCTGACTGATCACGCTGCGAAAGAGAAAAATAGGCCGAACTGCCGATGTTTTCCTCTCGCGGGGTTTATAAGGTGTCTTCGTCGCGAACGAGAGTCACGTACGAACTCAGACCAACAAGGGGGAGGTGGGACAGGCTGAGCGCCACGGTCTCTCTTCAAGAGCGGCAAGAAGTGAGCTAACGAAGTAAGAAGAGAAGGAGGAACACATGCGGAAACTCGTCCTAGCCTTGGTCCTGGCAGGGGCTCTCCTAGCGGCCACGGCGGCCCCCGCCCTGGCACATGACATGACGCTCACGCTCAGCGACGGCACGTGCGTTGTGGTCCCAGACGCTGCTGGCAACCCCGGGCCAGGGCCAAACCCGTCCGGACTTAGCCTCGCCAATCCCCTCACCGACGCTATCGTCAGCGTCGTTCATGATGGAGGGAGCTGTTAAGGTGCCCCTTCCGGTCTAGCCGGTAAACCGCAGGGAGCGGGCGTCTGACCCGCCTCGCTCCCTGCGGTTTACGAGGACGCTTTGTCTCATGCCGCTCTAGCCTTTTACGATAGGTACGCTGGCACCATCCGGACGGGGAAGAAACTCCAGAGGAGGTACGGCTGTGAGAATACCAAAAAGAATAGGCATGTCAGTCATCCTTACGGGATTACTTTTGACTCTCACCGTCAACTCTGTCTTCGCCGCTGCAAAGGTTGTTGATGCGAGTGGCCAGAACATACCGTTCACCATCTCCGGGTTCAACCTTTGCGGCCCAAGTACCGACGTGGTGGGGGCGTTTAGTTTCCATTTTGTCCTTTGGGACAACGGGCACTTCGAGCTCAGCCTCGTTTCGCGGGGCAATGAGATCGACACCGCATCCGGTGAAGAAATCGGTAGCGGGGGCCTCAGGTTGCACGAGGCCGGAGAGGCCTCGGGCCTGCCCTACCAGCTTCAGAGCAATTTCACAGGAACTTGCTGGGGCAGCGGCCCCGCTGTCAACACACACATTGGCATCACCATCGACGAAAACGGCAACGTTCACCTTCACTAGACGAAGAGTCTTTTCATCCGCTAGGGCAACCGCAAGCGGGGAAAGGGGATATCGGTACAAGAGCCGTGTATTGCAAACCTATCACACGCCGTGCGAAGGCATCGAGCACCATCCCGGGCAGCGGCCGCACGTCCAGCGTGTCCACCTGCACCAGGTCACCCGGCTGGTGGACGGGATAGTCCTCAGGCTTGCGGATGGCATAGGGC
>JACQUM010000106.1 GCA_016210295.1 Chloroflexota bacterium
AGGCCGATGATGGCGATGCGGTTCATTCCTCTCTCCTCCTCTCCCGGGCCTCAGGCGAAAGAGGCCCCGGTCAACACCTGGCTCAGCCAACGAACCGCTGGGCCGAGGATACTGCCCAGAATTCGAGTGTTCAGGAGTGCGTCGGCAGCGATGATGCCCACGAAGATTATAGGCCCGTAGGCCTCCCATTTGCTCAGTCGGAGCGCCAGTTCCGAAGGGGCGATCCCCAAGAGCACCTTGGAGCCGTCCAGGGGTGGAAGAGGGATGAGGTTGAAGAGCCCAAGGAGCATGTTGTAGAGAATGGCGTAGCTGTAAAGCGTAAGGAGGAGGCCAGCGATGTCCCCCGGGTCGCGGAGGGCGGCGGCCAGGCTGAGGCTTAGAGGGATCACCCCCAGCTTGACAGGGATGGCCAGGAGCGCTGCGGTGAGGAAGTTAGCGAGAGGTCCTGTGCCGGAGACCAGGGCCATGCCTGCCCGGCCGTGGCGAAGCAGGAAGGGATTCACCGGCACAGGCTTGCCCCAGCCGAGCCCTACGACAAGGAGCATGAGGGTGCCCAGAGGGTCCAGGTGGGCCAGAGGGTTGAGGGTGACGCGGCCCAGGCGCTGGGCCGTCGCGTCTCCCAGCGACCTGGCCACGAGGGCGTGGCCGAACTCGTGGACGGTGATGGCGCTCAGGATCGCTCCTCCCATGACGAAAACGACGACGGGGAGCGTGAGGAGGAAGGCCCCAGGGTCGCGGGCGAGGAGATCAAAGAGAGGATAGAGCATTTCAGGGCACGGACGCCAGCCGGAAGGCGTCTCGCGGGCCATTGTACCACTGCACTGGTGCGCGGCAGCAAACTTTCTGGTGGAACGGCGGACACCGGAGACTTGACAGCGTTGCTTCCGTCGGTTAGATTATTTGAGTTTTCCGAAATATCCTTCCAGACAAAAATTTCTGAGAGAGGGAAATGTCGGCCCGAGCTCATAAAGAAGCCCTCGTCCGGGGCGTCGTTGGCCATCTTGAAGAGGCCCTACAACACCTCCGCTCCGGCATCCCCCAGGAGTGGTTCACGATTGAACTCACGATGCCGCAGCTCCGTGGCCTGTTTGTCCTCCTGAACGATGGTCCCTCTCGCATGGGGGCCCTGGCGGCGAGCCTAGGGGTCACCCTCTCCAGCGCCACGGGGCTCGTCGATAAGCTGGTCCAGGGAGGACTGGTGGAGAGATGGCCGGACCCGGAGGACCGGCGCTCGGTCATCTGCGCGCTTTCCCCCAAGGGGCGTGAGCTGGCGGAGAGGCTCCTCCAACTCCGGCGGTCCCAGTGGGAGGAGAAGCTGGGAGGCCTCTCTGAAGAGGAGCTGGCCTCGGCCACGCAAGGCCTGGACTCTCTGCTGCGAGGGCTGACACGGCGGGGGAGCGAGGCGGCTGAGCCCGCCTCGTCGGCACGGGAGCTTCACCGAGGACGGGTGTGACCTGTGCCTCTGTGGCGAAGGCCGTGCGGATGTTTTGTTATCGAAGGAAGGTTGAGGCGGTTCATAGCAAAAGGAGACGGTGATGCCAGGGGAGCGCCAGGAACGGTTGGGGGCCTCCAAGCCTGAGACGGGTGGTGCCTCTCATGAGAGGCTGACCGGTGGTCAGACTGGAGTGGCCGTGAGAGCGGGTGGCGATGGGATGGGCGTGGAGGGCGCCGGTGGTTTTGGCATGGGGGTGGGTGGTGGTGGAGCAGCGATCTCCCTCCGTAACCTGAGGACCTTCGATTCCTTCAGGAACCCTGTCTTCCGCCTCTTCTTCGGGGCCATGGTGGGCCAGATGTTCGCGCTAAACATGCAGATGATGGCCCGCTCCCTCCTCGTCTACCGCTTGACAGGGTCGGCTACCGCTCTGGGCGTCATCGCTCTGGCCAACTCCGTGCCCATGCTCTTTTTCTCTCTCTTCGGAGGCGTCATCGCAGACCGGGTACGGAAGAAGTACGTGATCCTCGCGGGCCAGGCGGCCTCGGCCCTGCTCGCCTTCGGCATTGCCCTGGCGCTCTGGGCGGGCCTCCTGAGCAAAGAGCAGCCGAACTCCTGGCTACTTCTGGTGGCCTATTCGGTCCTGGCGGGCACCATCATGGGCCTGATGATGCCTGCGCGCCAGGCCATTCTCCCCGAGATCGTGGGTGGAGAGCGGCTCATGAACGCCATATCCCTGACTATGCTGGAGCAGAACGGCCTTCGCCTGCTGGCCCCGGCCGTAGCAGGGTTCCTTATAGACTGGATAGGGTTCCAGGCCATCTATTTCACCATGTCGGGCATGTACTGCCTGGCAGCCGTCTTCGTTCTGCTGATGCCTCTGACGGGCACTATGACCCTCCGGGGCCGAGGGGCTTTGACCGACATGATTGAGGGATTTCGGTACGTGCGGCGCGAGACGACCATCCTCACGATTCTGGTCCTGACCCTGGTGATGGTCTTCCTCTCCATGCCGTACATGACGTTGCTGCCAATCTTCACCGAGGACATTCTGAAGGTAGGGGCCACGGGGATGGGGATCCTGATGAGCGTCTCCGGCATCGGTGCCATGGCCAGCGCGGTCGTCCTGGCCTCCCTTCCCAACAAGAAGCGAGGCATCATGTTCCTCGTGGGCGGCGTCCTCCTGGGGCTCGCCTTGGCGGGGTTCTCCTTCTCTGGCACATGGGCCTTGTCCTTGGTCTTGATCGCCCTAGTCGGGGTGGGCCAGACGATAAGGATGACCCTGGCTAATACCCTTCTCCAGTACTACGTCGCGGACGAGTACCGCGGCCGAGTGATGAGCCTCTACATGATGGAGTTTGGCCTCACCAGCTTCGGAGTCTTCTTCGCGGCCATCCTGGCCGACACTTCGTTGGGAGTGCAGTGGTCCGTCGGCGGCCTCGCTATCCTGCTCATTGCGATGTCTCTCCTGTTCATCGCGTTCTCGCCGCGCATTCGCCGGCTGGACTAGGTGCCGAGGGAAACAGAGGGGCGATCGCCATGATGGAAGCACCGATGATGCAGGGCGGCAGGAGCGGCGCCGCCGTCTTGGAAGGCGAGCAGCGCGGTCTCTTCAGCCTGCAGACCTTCGCCTCCTTCCGGAACCGGAACTACCGTTTCTACTATGGGGCGCTGGTGTGCCAGATGGCCGCCATGAACATGCAGATGATGGCGAACGCCTGGTTCATCTACGAGCTCAGCCGTTCGGCCTCTCTGCTGGGGGTGCTGGCGCTGGCCAACGCTGTGCCCATGCTAGCCCTGGGGCTCTTCGGAGGCGTCATCGCCGACCGGGTGCAAAAGAAGTGGATGCTGGTCCTGGAGAAGGCCGGGCTCGGCGCCATCGTCCTGGGTATTGCCCTCTCCATCACCTTTGGCGTCATCTCGCCCCTTCACCTGATCGTTGGCGCCGCTTTGCAGGGGATTGTCATGGCCCTGGCCATGCCCTCGCGCCAGGCCATCATCCCGGAGATCGTGGGGGAGCGGGGGCTCATGAACGCCGTCGCCCTCAACACCGCAGCGATGAACCTGCTTCGTCTCCTGGCGCCCGCCATGGCGGGCTTTCTCATCGCCCTGTGGAATGTGCAGGGCGTCTACTTCATAATGTTCGGTCTCAATGCCCTGGGTATCCTATTCATCTTGCCTCTGCCGTTGACGACCAACATGGCGGACCGGGGCCGGACGCGGATATTGGAAGACCTGACGGCGGGTCTTCGCTACGTGAGGGAGAACAAGAACATCTTCGCCGTCCTGGTCCTAACGCTCCTGGCCGTCCTTCTCTCCATGCCTTACATCTACTTGCTCCCCATCTTCACCAAGGAGATCCTCATCGTGGAGCCCGGGAGCTTGGGCGCTTTGCCTCACCTACCCGTGGTGGGGCGGCTCTTCGCCTCTCTGGGAGAGTCCAGCGCCCGCCTGGGGCTCCTGATTAGCGTCTCCGGGGTGGGGGCCTTTGTGGGCTCCCTGCTGGTCGCCTCCATGGGGAGCAAAGGCCGAGGGATGCTCTACCTCCACAGCGTCCTGGTCACGGGGCTCGCTCTGTTGACCTTCGCGCTCCTGGACTCCTATGCCCTCGCCCTGGTGGTGTTCGTTCCTATGGGCTTTGCGCAGGCGGGACGGATGGCCTTGGCCACGATCCTGCTCCAAGCCTACAGCGAGGACGCCTATCGAGGCCGCGTGATGAGCCTGTTCCTGATGGAGTGGGGGCTGACCAGCTTCGGCAGCTTCGGCGCTGCACTCCTGGCAGAGTCACAAGGGGTGCAGTTGGCCATCGGCGGGACGGCGGCGTTGCTTGTTGGCGTAGCCGTTCTGTACTACCTCTTCTCGCCGCGTATCCGCCGGCTGGACTGAGCCGGACCGGCGAGGTTTCAGGAATAGTCCGGGTTCAGGTGCAACGGAGCCAGGTTTCGGCGTTGGTAGCATCTTTGTTTCTTAGAGAGAAAGGAAAGTAGCTCTCATGATGTATGGGCCAATGATGGAGCGGGGACCGCGAGGCGGGACGGCTGTGGCGGCCCCGCCGGGAGAGGTCAGGCGCCCTAGCCTTGGCGTCCGGACCTTCCAGTCCCTGAAGGTCCGGGACTTCCGCTATTACCTGGCCTCCAGCCTGTTCCAGATGGCCTCCATGAACATGCAGATGGTGGCCTCCGGGTGGTTCATGTACAAGCTGACGGGCTCCACGGCTCTCCTGGGCCTGACGGCGCTGGTCAGCGCCATCCCCCAACTGATTCTCTCCTTCCCCGGCGGCATACTCGCCGACCGGGTCTCCAAGAAAGCCATCCTCATCGTGGGTCTCGTGGCCTCGGGCCTGGTGGCTCTCTGGATCGCCCTTTCCAC
>JACQUM010000107.1 GCA_016210295.1 Chloroflexota bacterium
CCCCCAGCGCCTCCCCCACCTCTACCGCCGCCTGACGGTGTAGAGGCCCCTCCCTTCAGGACTCAACCAGGGGTGCAGGGGCTTCACCCTGCCGGGGTAATAGGGGTGTTCCCTAGCAGGGTGATGAAAAGGGGAGTCCAGAGTCCCGAGCCATCGGGACTCTGCCAGGGTTCTAGGCCTGCCCTGAGTCTCCCGAAGGGGGTGTCCCCTAGTCCCCTTTCTTTCTTCCCCCTCGCCCTTTAGGGAGAGGGGGATACAGGGGGTGAAGGACTTTATCCCATTTACCGCGACTGGCCCTGCTTCAGAGCAGGCAGCGCCGCCCGTATCTCATCCACGTGAACAGCATAGAAGGTGCCAACCTCAGCGCGGTATCGTGTCATGCCCACGACGGAACCATCGTCATCCAGCACTGGGCCTCCGCTGTCACCAGGATCTACAGGTGTATCCATGCGCAGGTTAAGACCCAGGCTGCCAGCGCCAAAGTTAATTATCTGTGACTGCACGCCCACCTTGGCGGAAGCTGCTCCGACACTGCCATCCGCCTTCACACCTGAAGAAGAATAACCAAGTGCCATCAACGGCCGGGCATTCTCTGCTGTCGACGTGTTCCCTAACAGCAAAGGTACCGCATAGCTAGGTATCTGAGCAATGGAGGGATTGAAAGACAGCAAAGCAATATCGCGCTGGGAATCAACGGCCACAACGGTCGCCTGGAACGGTGGCCCGCCGCTTTGCCGCACAGTAACGACAGACCGCGTTCCTACTACGTGATGGTTTGTCAGAATCAAGCCGGACTCGATAAGCCACCCAGATCCCCAGCCCTCTGGGGTCTCTATGTAGAACACCGACCATACCACCTGTCCGTAAATGGCGTTCCAGTCTACTACGTGCTGCGGGGTAGCCGTCGGTTGCGGTGTGGGACTAGGTTGTGGTGTCGGGGTCGGCGGGAGTGCCACAGGCGTGGCAGTCGACTGAGGCGTCGGCGCAGGTTGAGGGGTAGGTGTTGGCGGAAAGGTGATGGGCGTCGCAGTAGGCTGCGGCGTAGCGGTCGGCAGAGGTATCAGCTGAGGCTGGGGAGTGGCAGTCGGCTGGGGCGTTGGCGCAGGTTGAGGGGTAGGTGTAGGCAGCAACGTGATTAGCGTAGCAGTCGCCTGAGGCGTGGGTGTGGGTTGTGGCGTCGCAGTGGGCACCGCCTGCACCGTGGCAGCCAAAGCAGAAACCTTGGCATCAACGGTAGCCTGAATGTTTCGCTCGTCTGGCCCGCATCCTCCCAGCAGTGCCGCCACAATGAGCAACCCGCTAGAGAACCAAGGGAGCTTCTTCCCTTCCAGCCTCATGGTGGCAAGCATACGCTCCCCGACAGCAAGGGCGCTACCTGTGCACGAGAGGCAGCCCATTGCTCGGGTTCTAAGGCCTACCCTACACTCGCCGAAGGATTGCTCCTCTAGGTGCAGGGGCAACGCCCGCCGCAGGCGGTTCTAGGGGTGTCCCCTAGTCCCTTATCTTCCTTCCCCCACTCCCTTGAGGGAGAGGGGGATACAGGGGGTGAGGATGAAAGGCCCTCTACCGCGGATACCTCCCCAGCACCCACTCCCGCAGGTCCACCAGGGCCACCACCACCGCCCGGCTCTTGATGTCCAGCCGCGACTGCCGCCAGCTCGTCTCCCGCGCCTTCGTCCCTTGCACGTCGGCGATCCCGATGAACACCGTCCCCACCGGCTTTCCCTCCTGGGGATCGGGGCCAGCCACGCCGGTGATCCCCACTCCCACGCTCGCGCCCAACCGCTCCCGCGCCGCCTGCGCCATCGCCACGGCGCACTCCCCGCTGATCACCCCGTTCTTCTCCACTATCTCCGCGGGGACGCCCAGGGAGACCTTCATCTCCGTCGAGTATGAGATGAAGCCACCCTTGTAGTACTTGGACGAGCCGGGCACGTTGGTCAGGGTATCGCCCAGCAGGCCCCCCGTGCACGACTCCATGGTCGCCAGGGTCATCCCCCGCTCCGTGAACAGCCGCCGGACGATCTCCTCCAGGGTGTCGTCGTCGTAGCCCCAGATGTGGGGCGTCAAGAGGCTGGTGGCCTTCTCCTCCATCGGCGTGATGAGGGCCCGCGCCTCCTTCTCGTCGCGGCCCAGAGCGCTGATGCGGGCCTGGATCCCATCGGGCCGGGCGTAGACCCCGATGGTCGGGTTCAGGGAGTGCAGCAGGTCTCCTAGGCGCTCGTCCAGGCCGGCCTCGCTCATGCCGAAGGTCTTGATGGTCCGGGAGGCGATGAAGGCCCTGCGGGCGGCCAGCTTCTCCTTCAACCGAGGCGCCACCTCCACCTGGAACATGCGGAACATCTCCCGAGGGACGCCCGGCATGGAGATGATGGTCTTCCCGTCCTTCTCCACCCACCAGCCGGGGGCGGTGCCCATCGGGTTGGGGATCGCCTTGGCGGAGCGGATGAGGGTCGCCTGCTTGATGTTTCGCTCCGGCATGGGGAAGCCGCGACCGGCGAACCACGTCCGCAGCTCCTTCTCCAGCTGGGGCTGCACCTCCATGGTCTCCCCCAGGACCTTGGCGATGGCCTCCCGCGTGAGATCGTCCTCGGTGGGGCCCAGGCCGCCCGTGGTGAAGATGATGTCGGAGCGGCCCAAGGCCCGCTGCAGCACGTCCACGCAGCGGGCCATGTTGTCGCCCACGGCGGAGATGAAGTAGTTTCCGATGCCCAGGGCCGGCAGGCGCGTCGCGATGAAGCTGGCGTTGGTATCGGTGATGTTTCCGATGAGGATCTCCGTCCCGATGGAGACGACCTCCCCGCAGAAAATCTCGGTCTCTCCAGCCATCTACCCCTCCTCTTATTGCCCGGCCACCCGGGAAAGGGAGCTCCCTGGGCACCCAAATGCTTCCCCTATTCTATGCTCTCTTGAGCCGAGCAGGCGCATGAAGAACGAGGTGTGCATCCCGTCATCGGGATTGCCGGTCCGCCGCAGGTGGATGAAGAGCCTGTCCTTCCGCGTTGCGACTGGGTGTCCCCCAGTTCTTCTTATTTCTTCCCCCTCTCTCTGAGGGGGAATCCAGAGGGGAGATCCCCTCTGGCTGGGGGCCCGGGGGCTGTGCCCCGAATCTTTATTTTCCCCCTCTCCCGGAGGGAGAGGGGCTTAGGGGGTTCGGGTTTCTAAGACCTCCCCGCTCGGAAACAGCAGCAACACCTCCTTTGGGTGAGTCCAGAGAGGGCGAAGCCCTCTCTGCCGGGGGTCTGGGGGTGTCCCCCAGTCCTTCTTGTCTCTTCCCCCTCTCCCTAAGGGAGAGGGGGACTGAGGGGGTGAGGGCTCGCTGCCCTTGTTCGCTTCAAGCCCCCAATGGTATCCTAGCAGGGCTGCCTTCGGAGCCTTTCACCCTTTACTCTTATCTGGGGGGCACCGTGCACCTGATCGTTGATGGATACGGGGAAAACACACAGCTGGACAGCGAAGAGACCGTCCGCCAGTTCCTGGAGACCTACCCCGACGTCATCGGGATGACCAAGATCGCTCCCCCCTTCGTGTACAGGTATAGCGGATCGAAACAGACGGACTACGGCGTCTCCGGCTTCGTCCTCATCGCCGAGAGCCACATCAGCGTCCACACATTCCCCGCGCGCGGCTACATCAACATCGACATCTTCTCCTGCAAGCCTTTCGACGACGGCAAGGCCGTGGAAGAGATCAAGCGCCTCTTCGCTCTGAAATCCGTCAAAACCTGGATCCTCGATCGGGGCCTCGAGCAGTTCGCTCAGCCCTCGCTTTCACCGCCCGCTAGACGCACGCCGTGATCGCACCCCTTCCCCCTTCCTATCCCTGGAACTTCGGTAGCCTGGAAGCCGAACGCTCCTCCCTGGAGACCTCTCGGGTCGTCGTTCTCCCCGTCCCTTACGACGGCACGGCCAGCTTTCGCGCCGGCGCCCGCGACGGCCCCACCGCCATCATCCGCGCCTCCCGGGAGCTGGAGATGTACGACCTAGAGCTGGGGTGCGACCCGTCGATCTTCGGCATCGCCACCCTCCCGGAGCTGGAACCCTCTCTCGCCTCGCCCCAGGAGACCCTCGCTCGCGTCACCGCCGCCCTCCTTCCCCACCTCCAGCAGAGAAAGCTTCCCGTCACCCTGGGCGGCGACCACTCCATAACCTACGGGGCGGTGCGAGCCGTGGCGCAGACATGCCCTGGCCTCTCCGTCTTACAGTTGGACGCCCACGCCGACCTGCGGGACTCCTACATGGGGAGCCGCTTCAGCCACGCCTGCATCATGCGACGCGTCCGAGAGCTCTGCCCCGCCGTGCAGGTAGGAGTGCGGAGCCTGAGCGCCGAAGAGCAGGATGTAATGTGGAGCGCCCAGCTCCCCGTCTTCTTCTACGGAGAGGGCCATGTCTGGGACGAAACCACCGAGAAGGCTGCCATCGCCGCCCTCGGTCAAGATGTTTACATCACCGTGGACCTCGACGTCTTCGACCCCGCCGTCATGCCGGCGGTGGGAACGCCGGAGCCGGGCGGGATGGACTGGCCCATGGTCACCGGCTTCCTGCGCCGCGTCGCCCAGAGCAGACGGATCAGGGGTTTCGACATCGTCGAGCTGTCGCCCGATGAGGGGCCCGTCGCCTGCGCTTATCTGGCGGCCAAGCTCACTTACAAGCTCATCGGCTACGCCCTGACCCTGGGGCCGAGAGACGAAACACGCCCGCCTTCGGGAGTATGATCTTCCCTCTCTCCCGTGGCGAGGGGAGTCCAGTCCCGATGCTCGGGACTGGCGGGGGTCTGGGGGTGTCCCCCAGCTTCATCTATCTTCCCCCTCTCCCGCTGGGAGAGGGGGACACAGGCCTGCCCTGAGCCTGCCGAAGGGGGGGTAAGGGTTTTTGGCCCTAGCGCCCCGAGCCGCCCGCCTGACCCTCGGACCCCTGGAGCTGCTCCATGCCCAGACTGACCACTCGATGCACGTCCGAGACGCTGTTCTGGATCTCCAGGACCTTGGCGTTTAGGCTCTCCAGCACCTTCAGGGCGTAGCGGTCTGCCTCCAGGCGCCGGGCGGCCGCCTCCGCCTCCGCCTGCTGCCGCACGCGCTGGGCCTGCCGCTCCGCTTCGGCGGCGATCTGCTTGGCCCGCTCCTCCGCCGCCTGAGCGACGGCGCTCTCTCCGGCCTTGCCGCGGGACTCCCGCTCCGCCGTCGATCGGATCCGCTGGGCCTCGCTAATGGCCTGACTCACCACACTCTCGGCCTTGGACCGGATCTCGGCCGCCTCCCGCACGTCGCGAGGGACCGCGGCGCGCAGCCTTTCCACCAGAACTCCCAACGCTTCCGCGTCCAACATGACCTTTCCCGTCATCGGGATGCGGCCGCCGGAGCCGACAAGGGCCTCTATCTGGTCAAGGACCTCAAGTAGTTCGATGGCGAATCACCTCCCTTGCTGCATCACGCCTGTCGCGCCGTCAGACCGTATTTCTCTTGCAGGGCCTCCAACACGTGGGGTGGGACGAGACCCTTCACGTTGCCCTTCATGCTCACCGCTTCTTTCAAGAGACTGGAGCTCACGTACTGGTATTCAGCTGTCGTCATCAGGCACACCGTCTCGATGCCCGGGGCGAGCTTCCGGTTCATCAGGGCAAGCTGGAGCTCGTATTCGAAATCGGACCCCATGCGAAGGCCGCGGAGTATCGCCTTCGCCGCTATCTTATGGGCGAAGTCCACGGTGAGGCCGCTGTACGGGACCACGCTGACGTTGAGAAGGTTCGCTGCGGCGCGTCGGAACAGGTCTACCCTCTCCTCGGTGGAGAAGAGAAGACTCTTGGACGGCGTATCGTACACGGCGACGACAACCTCGTCGAAGAGGTTCGCCGCCCTGGTCACCACGTCCAGGTGACCGTTCGTCACTGGGTCGAAGCTCCCAGGATACAGGGCTTTGATCACGCCGGTCCTCCTTCTTCCAGGCCCCTCCCCTTCCGGGTCCGCAGGAAGGAAAGCGCGGTGTCTCCGTACCTCTTCCGCTCCATGACGTCGGCTCCGCTTCCTTCCCACTGCCCTCCTCGCCGAGAGGAGTGCTCCACGACAATCACCGTCTCCTGCGACACTCGCGGGGATGATACCAGCTTTCGGAGAAGGTCGGCAAGGGCTGCCTCCTCTGCATAGGGCGGATCGAGGAGGACCAGGGTGTACCGGCCCTGAAGGCGATCAATGACCCGCTCCGCAGCCGCGCAGTGGACCGTGGCCCGGTCGCCAAAGCCCGTGTGGGAAAGGTTCTCCTGTATGACCCGGCACAGCCGCGCGTCTCTCTCCACGAACTCCGCTCGTTCCGCTCCCCGGCTCAGCGCCTCGATGCCCAAAGCTCCCGTCCCGGCATAGAGGTCCAGGACGGAAGAGAGATCGGCTCCCAGAGAGTCCAGAACGGAGAAGAGCGCGACCCGCACCCGGTCCGACGTTGGCCGAAGGCTGGGAAGCCTCAGCGTCTGGAGACGGAACCCCCGGACTTCGCCACCTGTGATCCGCATCCTCTCCTCTCAAATAGTTCCACATCTTGTATAGTAACGAGACGTCACCGGGGAGAAAAAGCCTCGGCAAGGCCTCTCTTCGCTGGGAATGCGCAAAATGGAACCTCGCCCCGCGGTGACTCCATAGCAATCAAAGGAATCAACCGTGCCACAGGATAGTGAGCGACACGCGGGAGAGCGGCCCAGAACGAACGGCCGTCGCTGGGTCGTCGAGGGGGTCCTCCTCTTCCTCCAGGTCGCCATGGGGGCCAACTTTCTCGCGCCCGCCCCTCTCTTCCCTCTCATCATGAGAGAGTACGGGGTGGACAGAGCCACCGTGAGCCTCCTCATCGCCGGCGTCACGCTGATGTTCGCCCTCTTCACGTTGCCCGGGGGAATACTGGCGGCGAAGATCGGCCTGACCCGGGCCTTCACCATTGGCTGCTTCCTCATGGCCGCCGGAATGCTGGTCCCCCTCGCTCCCAACTTCCCGGCCCTGGTGGTCCTCCGGCTCACCTTCGGCGTCGGCGCGGCCATCGCCTTCCCCGTGACCAGCGCCCTGGTGATGCAGTGGTTCCAGCCCCGAGAGCTGCCCATTGTCAACGGCCTCAACATCACCGGGCAGAGCATGGGAGTGGCCATGTCTATGTTCCTCGGCGTCCCCCTGGCTAGCCTCCTGGGCTGGCAGCTCCCTCTCTTCCTCTTCGGCCTGGTCCCTCTGGCGGGCACCCTGCTGTGGCTCGTCGTGGCCAGGGCACGGCCGCCCCAGGACTCCGCAGGAATGGCGCCGCCTTCCGTGCGAGACCTCCTCGGCGCCTTAAGGGAGCGGACGGCTCTCCTGCTGCAGCTGGCGGTGGTGGGGCCCTTCGCCATGTTCGTCGCCTTCAGCTCCTGGCTGCCCACCTACTACAACGAGGCCTTGGGGATGCCCCTGGCCCAGGCCAGCTCCATCGTGGGGATCATGCCTCTCGCTGGGGGGTTGGCGACGGTTCTGGGAGGAGTCCTGGCGGCGCGCCTGGGGCTCCGCAGACCGATTCTCATCGCGTCGGGCGCGCTTCTCCCCTTCGCGGCCCTGGCCGCCTTCCTTTTCGACAATCTGGCCGTCCTCTACGGCGGGATCGTCCTCCTGGGCTTCTGGGGCTCCTTCTTTGCTCCCACCCTGTTCACAATCCCCATGGAGATACATCGCACCTCGCCCGAGAGGGCGGCGGTGGTGACCGCGGCGGCCGTGGCGGTCGGCGACCTCGCCAGCGTCGCGTCGCCCATCCTGGTGGGTGCCAGCACCGACGCCACGGGGTCCTTCCTCCCCAGCCTCACCGTCCTGGCGCTTCTCTCCGTGACCTTGCTCGTCGCTGGAGCCTTGATGCGAGAGACGGGCCCCGGTGCCTCTCGACGCCGCCCCGTGGTCGCCTTGGACCTTCTGGAAAGACAGCGGTGAAATGGACTTCGGCCCCCTCTGCACATGCAGGTAGAGTGTGCTACTCTCCCCGCGACGAAGCCCTCAGACCGAGAGTTATCGAGGACGATGCTGAAAAGGAGAAGTGCATCCCGACGCATCGGCATGCGCGGGGGACGGAGCCTGCCGAAGGATGTCCCCCGCCGGGGGTGCAGGGGGCGTCGCCCCTGCCAGGGTTCTAGGGGTGTCCCAGCCTTGCACAAAATGTCATTCTGAGTCCGCCGCAGGCGGGCGAAGAATCTACGATACGTAGACCCTTCGCGGAGTTTACCCTGAACGAGATTCTTCAATCGCGTTGCTCCCTCAGAATGACGGAGTGAAGGGCTCAGGGTGACAGAGAGCCTCAGCCACGACGGGGAAGGGCCGGACTGCCGCTTTTCTGGGCAAATCGGGGTGAGGAGATGGTCGAAACGCTGCCTTTCGAAAAGCGGGGTTGTATACAAAGCTGGGAAGGGTATCTTTACAAGACCCTGTCCCCGCATATAATGGGTTTCTAACCAGGGACAGCGCGTACCGGCGATGTCCCTCTTCTTTAGTACGGCTTCCCGTAGAGGACGAGGCATGGTCCAGAAGACAGAGTACCTGACCCCAGAAGGCTTGACGAAGGTCCGCGAGGAGCTGGAGCAGCTGCAGACCGTCCGCCGTGCCGAGGTCGCCGAGCGTCTCCAAAGGGCCAAGGAGCTGGGCGGCACCGAGGACAACGCCGAGTACGAAGACGCCAAGAACGAGCAGGCCTTCGTGGAGGGCCGGATCATGACCCTGGAGCTGACTCTCCGCAACGCCGTCGTCATCGAAGAGCATCCCGCCTCCAAAGTCGTCCAGCTTGGCTCCCGCGTCACTGTCGCCGACGCAGAGCACCACGAAGAGACCTACATCATCGGCGGCAGCGCCGAGGCCAACGCCTCCGAGGGACGCATCTCCAACGAGTCCCCCGTGGGAAGGGCCTTGCTCGGCCACAAGAAGGGAGACAAGGTGAAGGTCCAGGCCCCCGCCGGGACCCTCACCTACACAATCGTCAAAGTCGGGTAAGGGAGTGCCCGAAGAGGACCTCCTCCAGCAGCGCCGCGTCAAGCTCGACCGCCTTCGCGCCCGGGGCATTGACCCTTACCCTCCCCGCTACCGCCGCACCCACTCCGCCGCCGAGGCCGCCGCCCTCTTTGCCCCGTGGGAGCGCACGTCGCCTCGTATCAGAAGTGAGGCGAGTGTTCCTGCAGTGATCCAGCTACTTAAATCCGGAAGGATAGACGGGCCCGAACTCAGAGAAGACATCAACCAATTGCTGCGAAAGCGGCGCTCTCTTGCACCTCTGAAACAGGTAACAGGTGCTAAGTCCCTTTCTGAATTAAGCGACCTCTTTTTCTTCACTGCTCTCCAAGAAGTTAAGCATGTAGCCGTCGCCGGCCGCGTCACCGCCTCGCGCGGCATGGGCAAGCTCACCTTCCTCGACCTTCGCGACGGCTCGGGCCGCATCCAGGCCAGCTTCCAGCGAGACCGCCTGGGCGAGGAGCGCTACGCCCTCCTCAAGGAGCTCGACCTGGGCGACTTCCTCGGCGTGGAGGGCACCCTCTTCCGCACACGGGCGGGCGAGATCACCGTCCAGGCCCGCGACTTCGCCGTTCTGGCGAAGGCTATCCGCCCCCTGCCCGAGAAGTGGCACGGCCTCAAGGACGTGGAACAGCGCTACCGCCAGCGCTACCTCGACCTCATCGCCAATGAGGAGGTACGCCGTGTCTTCCTCCTGCGCAGCCGCGTCCTCAGCTCGGTGAGGCGCTTCCTCGAAGGGCGCGGTTTCGTCGAGGTGGAGACGCCCGTCCTCCAGCCCGTCGCCGCCGGCGCCATGGCCACCCCCTTCGTCACCCACCACCGCGCCCTGGACCGCACCCTCTACCTCCGCATCGCCACCGAGCTCCACCTCAAGCGCCTCCTGGTCGGCGGCTTCGACAAGGTCTTCGAGATCGGCCGCATCTTCCGCAACGAGGGCATAGACCTCAAACACAACCCCGAGTTCACCACCCTGGAGTCCTACTAGTCCTACGCCGACTACCACGACGTGATGCGCATGGTGGAGGAGATGTTCGCCGCCGTCGCCCAAGACACTCTGGGC
>JACQUM010000108.1 GCA_016210295.1 Chloroflexota bacterium
CCCCAGGAGGTGTCCACCCCGTGCCCGAGGCGCCTGAACTGGTCATCGTCCGGGAGGTCCTGGAGCGGCGACTCACGGGCGTCGAGATCGTCGGTGCCCGCGTCCTGCGCCCCACCGTCCTCCGCAGCCAGGCCAGCGAGGACTTCCCAAGGGACGTCACCGGTCGCCGCTTCCAGGGCTTCGCCCGCCAGGGGAAGTTCCTCTTCCTCCACCTCTCCGGTGACCGGACGCTGGTGGTGAACCCCATGCTCACAGGAGCCCTTCAGCTCTGCGAGCCCAAGGAGCGCGTCGCCAAGGCCACCTGCATCATCCTCTCTCTCGGCAACGGCAAGGAGCTCCGCTACCTGGACGACCGGCAGATGGGGATGGTCTACTACGTGACCGCCGCCCAGACGGAGGAGATCGCCCGTCTGGAGGGACAGGGCCCCGACGTGATAGATGAGCCCCTCTCCCTGCCCGAGCTGACCCAACGCCTCCCGGCCTTCCACGGAGAGATCAAGGGCATCCTGACGCGGGGCAGCCTGGTCTCCGGCATCGGGAACGCCTACGCCGACGAGGTCCTCTTCACCGCCAGGGTCTCTCCCTTCCGCCGCCGCAAAGAGCTCTCCGTGGAGGAGGTACGCCGCCTTCACGAGGCCCTCGACGCCGTCCCTCGGGAGGCCATCGAAGTCCTGCGGGAGCGCATGGGGGAGAAGACCCACGTCAAGGTCCGCGACTTCCTCCGCGTCCACAACAAGGGGGGGAGCCCCTGCCCTCGCTGTGGTGGGCGCATCAGCCAGATCACCAGCCATCGGCGGATCACCAGCTACTGCCTTCATTGCCAGCCCGGCCTCCTCATTCGCAACTAGGAGGATGTTGAAAAAGTCCCTCGTCCATCCCCCAAGCCCCCTTCCAGGCCAGGAAGGGGGTTGAAATCGTATCTGGGGGACACTCCCAGACCCCTGTCAGAGGGGCTTCGCCCCTCTGAGCTCTCCATTTTCAGCAACCTGCTAGGAACCACGAGCAACAGGTTCATTGACTCCCTCTCCCCGAGCGGTTAATCTCCATCGTGTGGACGCCGTTCGGAATAATTCGGAGACACCGAGAGCTTCGGTCCTTGCACCAAGCACCGACCTAGACGCTTCCCTCCTCCAGGAGATCGAGGCGGCGGCGAGCGAGTACGCCCGCGAGGCTGGAGCCCTTCTCATGGAGCACTTCCGCACCCCTCTGGAAATCGCCTACAAGGGCGCGCGCCAACGCGACCCCGTGACCAACGCCGACAAGCAGAGCGAAGAGCTCCTGACCCGCGCCATCCGCAGGAGCTATCCGAAGCACGGCATCGTAGGAGAGGAATCGGAGAACGACAGCGGCGACGCCCGCGCCGACTTCGTTTGGGTGCTGGACCCCCTGGACGGGACCACCAACTTTCTGAACGGCCTCCCCGTCTTCGCCACCTCCATCGGCGTCCTTCACCGCGGGCGCCCCATCGCCGCCGCGGCCTTCATCCCCTCCGTCCGGCACCCCAACGGCGCGGTCTTCCACGCTCGTCTCGGCGGCGGCACCTTTGTCGAAGGCCACCCTGTTCACGTCGCCGAGAACGCCACGCCCGTGCAAGGCCGCCTCACGGGCCTCCCCTCCTACTACCTGCGTCTCTTTCGCTTTACCGGCGGCCTGGAATGGCGGCTGGGCGAAGTCCGGGCCTCCGGCAGCGTCGTCTACGACATCGCCATGGCCTCTCGCGGCGTCCTCCAGTACGCCCTGTTCAACTCCCCGTACATCTGGGACGTCGCCGCCGGTGCTCTCCTGGTCCAAGAGGCGGGAGGGAGAGTCCTTACCCGCTCGCCGAAAGAGCAGCGGTGGACGCCGCTCGAGCGCTTCGGCGCCGCCGATGTCCCTAGCCTGAAGGAGCTCCGCGGCTGGCGTGGCGCCGTCCTCGCGGGGAACCCCCAGATCACCGAGTACGTCGGCGCCCGGACAAGACGCCGCTCCTTCTTCTGGCGCCGCCTGCGTCGCAGGCTCTACGAGTGGTGGGAGCGGCGGAGCCAGAAGGCGCCCTAAACCAGCGGCCAGGGGACGCTGCGCCGATAGGGGTTCATCGGCGGGAACACGGGGTGCTCCAACAGATGCCGCGTCCTGCGGCACAGGGCCTCCACCTCGCCAGCGGACAGAAGCTCCCTGAGCTCAGCCATCGAGCCGTCCCCGGTACTTATCTCTGAATACAGCCTCTCTGCATCGTTCAGAAGGCCCTTGGGGATGGGCTGGCCTGCGAAGTCCCAGAGCACCGTCCGGAGCTTGTCCTCCTCGTGGAACGTGATCCCATGATCGATCCCCCAGACTCGCCCCTCCGGATCCAGGAGGCAGTGGCTTCCCTTGCGGTCCGCATTGTTGGCCAGGAGGTCGAAGGCGGCGATGCGTTGGAAAGAAGCCGCGAGATCCGGCCTCGCCCGCAGGCTGAAATAGTCGTGGCGGACATCGTGTTCGATGAAGAGCTGCACCGCGCCGATCCCATAGGGACCCTCACGAATCACCGTGGGGGGCACGAACTTCCAATCCAGGGCTTGGCTGACGACGTATGCGGCGCGCTCGCGGCGATAGAGCGTGCCCGACGGAAAGTCCCACAGGGGGGCCTCACCGCTTCGAGGCTTGTAGATGGCGGCTATCTCCCCCTTCTGTCCGGCGAGGCCAAGGGCGAACACGGCGTTGGAGCCCGTGGGCCAAGGCTGGACGGAGACGACCTCTCCCCTCGCGAGAAGACTCTCGGCCTCTTTCGGCGAGAAGGAGGAGTGCGAACGACCGCCAGCCAGCTTCATGCCACCGGCTCCTTGCGGTGCCCGTTGCCGCGAGGGCAGACATGGGCAACCCCTGCATCGATGGAAGCGTCGCAGAGTGGGCAGTGAGGGCGCCCCGCGGCGCAGACGGCCAGCGCCTCCTCGGCCAGGGCGGCCATCTGCCGGCGAGTCGCCCAGACGCGAAGGGTCGCGCTTTCCCCGCCGCCCGCAGGGGCATCCCGGGCCATGAGGGCGAAGACGTCGTGGCCCTCCTCGTAGTCCAAAGAGAGGCTCTCGGCCGTGAACTCCAGGGCCATCGCGCCAGGCGCGACGGAGAAAGGGTCGGTTTGAGAGCCCGCAGGAGGCTCGGGGGGCAGGGTGGGCAGAACTTGCTGCAAAGCCAACGCCAGGCTGGAGAGCTGGTCCTTCTCCAGCCAGACAGTCGCCGTTCCCCCCTGTGCGTCGAACCGGAGCCGAAAGCGACGGTGCCCCGGCTCCCCCACAGCGTCAGCCGTCAACCTCGAAACGACTCCTAGCTCATTCCGGGCCCGGGGCATCTTTCCTCCTCACCCCGCCTCCTCTTCTCTCCTGGCTCAGCGGGCCGCGCCGGGGTATTTCCATTCTCTCTCCCAGGCAGCCCCCAGGCAAGGGAACAGCTCTCTCTAGAGGTGTCTTGCCGGTGGGGGTCGCTCCTCTTGGTACACCCCGTCGAGCGGGTCGCCATGGACGCCAGTGCTATAGTGAGACCAACGATGAGGGGGGTGCTGAAAAAGAGGAGTGCAGAGGGGCGAAGCCCCTTTGCCGGTTCTTCCGCGGAAGGACGAAGGGAAGGGGGACGGGGGATGGTCGAAGGGTTATTTCAGCAACCTGCTAGTGGCAAAGCGACCTGGAACCAAAGCGGAAAAAGGACTCCGGGATGCCCTGAAAGGGGAACACGATGGCCGTAACCCGACGTCTCTACCGGAGCCGGACCGACAGTAAGGCCGCAGGGGTGGCCGGAGGCCTGGGCGCCTACTTGGAGCTGGACAGCACGCTCGTTCGCGTCGCCTTCGTCTTGCTCCTCTTCGCGGGAGGCACGGGACTCTTCCTCTACATCATCCTGGCGCTGGTGATGCCTCTGGAGCCTGTCCCTACGACGCCTCCCGAAGGTGTCACCAACCCCCCTGCAGTGAGGGCCGAAGCACGAGGCGAGGTCGAAACAGACCAGAACCGGGGGTTGTGGTACACCGTCGGCCTCGGCCTCGTCGTCCTGGGGGCTTTCTTTCTCGCCGGAAACTTCGGCCTCTTCGGCTTCTGGGACTGGGACCGCCTCTGGCCTCTAGCCCTCATCGGCATCGGTGTCCTGCTTCTCCTGCGGCGGTTCCGGAGGTCGTAGATGGCCAGAGGCTTTCACTCGCGAGACAGAGGGTTCCCCCTGCTGGCGACCTTCCTCATTCTCCTCGGCGTCCTCTTCCTGCTGCAGAACTTCGGTCTTCTCCCCGAAGGCGTCGGGGGAGCCCTGCTCCGCCTCTGGCCCCTTATCCTTGTCATCCTTGGCCTTCAAATGGTGCTCGGGCGAGGCCGCTCCCCCTGGATCGCCATCGGCGTCGCCGTCGCGATTATCCTCCTGGGTGTTGCGCTTGCTCTCTGGGCCGGTGGACCGCTGAATACCAGCGCGGCCACCAAGGACTTCCATGTCCCCATCGATGGGGCGCGATCGGCCCGCGTCGCCATGGATTTCGGCGCAGGCCAGCTCGCCCTCGGCTCCCTGCTCCCGGGGTCTCCCGAGGCGCTAAAGGGCACCGTCAACGACGCCCAAGGCGGCAAGGGCGTTACTCTCTCCTCCTTGCGCTCAGGAGACACGGTGACTATCAAAGTCTCCCCCGCCCGCTCCTGGTTCAGCTTCACAGGGGTAACTCAGCAGTGGGACGTCTTCCTCTCCCCCGACATCCCCCACGACCTCGCCATCAAGGCTGGGGCAAGCTCCCTGGACCTGGACCTGCGGGAGATGCGGATCACCACCCTGGACATGGCCTTTGGAGCTTCGTCCGCAACCATCAGAACTCCCCGCAAAGGCGAGACGCGGGCCAGCGTCGACGCCGGAGCGGCGAGCATCCAGATCACTATTCCGGAGGGTGTTGCGGCGCGGATTCAGGTGGAGAGCGGCCTGACCTCGGTCAACGTGGACACGACCCGGTTCCCCAGGGAAGGCGCCTCCTATCGTTCCCCCGACTACGCCACGGCCAGAGACCGCATCGCCCTCTTCATCAAGGCCGGCGCCGCTGGCGTGACCGTCAGTTAGACGCGCCTTAACGTAATTACCCTTTGTCTGCTATAGTATTGGGCAACGGCCCCGGCAGGAGGGGAATATGAAGGGAGGGCACAGTGAAGACGAATCCGACCGTTCCCGAGGACAAGTGGGCCACCGTCAACGGGCTCCAGATCCACTACCTGGACTGGGGAGGAGACAGGACGAAGAAGCCTCTGTTCCTTCTCCACGGGCTCGGAGGCCACGCCCACGGCTTCGATAACTTCGCGCCCCACTGGGCGGAGACGCACCACATCGTCGCCATCGACGAGCGCGGCTGCGGCGATAGCGACTGGTCGCGCGAAGGGTACTCCACCCAGTCCTACGCCACGGACGTGGGAGAGTTCGCCATCAGGACGGGCCTCTTCCCCTTCGACTACTACGGGCACTCCCAGGGCTCCCGCATCGGCATCGCCGTGGGCGCCTACTACGGCCATCTGGTCGACCACCTGGTCCTGGGCGACTACGGGCCCATGCCGGATACGTCCGCCGCAGGCCGGCAAACAGCGGAGCAGCGCATGAGACAAATGGGCGCCGCTCAGCGCCCCAAGGGGTTCTTCAGCCCGGAGCAGGCCTTCGAGTGGCACCGGCAGCAGGACGAAGTGGCCCCCGACGAGGAGATCTGGCTGACCGTCAAGCACACCTACCGCCGGAACTGGGACGGCATCCTCGTCCCCAAGACCGATCCCGAGGTGCTGTGGCTCAACGGCCGGACAGCTCTGAAAGAGGGCCCCTTCCTCTGGGACTGCATGGGGAAAATCTCCTGCAAGACCCTGGTGCTGCGCGGCGAGAAGACCGGCACTCTGGATAGGCCCCAGGCGGAGAAGATGGCCGCCACAGTCCCGAACCGGAAGGGGGTCTTCCGGGAGGTGCCCGGCGTCGGCCACGGGCTCCAGAACGAGGACATGGAGACGACCGTCCGGATCGTCCGGGAGTTCTTCGCGACGTAGCGACAGCAGCACCGTAACAACAGTCGGAGCCGAGCGCCCGCCGCTCTCTTGGGAGCGGCGGGCGCTCCCTTTCTGCGACGGTGAGGAGCCTACCTCTACCGCACGCCCAGCCTCTCCGGCAGCCAGCGGCCCAAGAGAGCGCAGACATCGTCCATGCGCTCCATAAGGCCGTGGTCGGCCCCCTCCATCAGGACCAGATCCTTGGGCTTCTTGGCCCAGGAGTAGATCTGCTCCGAGCAGTGCGGCCCCAGCCGAGAGTCGTTGGTCCCGTGGATGAGAAGAAGAGAGCAGCGCGGAGAGAGCTGGGCCACGCCCTGGGCGCCGTAGGTCTGGCTGGCCATGGCCACGCAGGCCACCACGGACTGCTCCCGGATAGCGGCGGAGATGGCCACGGCGCCGCCGAAGGAGTGCCCCACCACGGCGAAACTGCGGAGGCCCCGCCTCTCCAGGAAGGCCTGGCCGATCTGGACGTCGTAGGTCGCCTCGTAGATGTCGCCAGAGACACGGGCGCGGAGCCGCAGGGACTCGATGCCCCGCGCGGCGAGCTGTTCGGCCACCGCTTTATAGATGGGATGGCGGATCCCGCCCCCGTAGCCGCCGGTCCAGAGGACACCTACCTCTGCTCCGGGCGCCGGGTGGAGGAGGCAGAAGAGGTCTCCTCGCGCCGTGTGAAGAAGAAACGCCTCGCCCGTGTCGCCCTCGACGGGAGGGGCCGGGTCATATCCCAAAAGCTCCTCGGCAGGATCGGCCATCTCGTGCCTCTACACGCCTGGGGGGACCATGGGCGGGTCCTCCTCGGCGACGAGAGAGAACCTCTCCCGGAGCCGCTCCCACAGCGGCTCCTGCCCTTTTCCGACGACGACGAGATACCCTTCGGGGTCGCGATAGTAGTAGACGCCCATCTCCTCCATAGAGTCCATGAAGCTCATGCGGAGGTGAAAAGCAGGGGGGCGGACCATGTAGGACGGCATCGGCACCTCGCGACGTTCCGCGTGGACATATTGTAGCGGGTGGCAAGAGACACTTCCACCAGGGCCGCTACCTCTGATGTCATATGAGCCCTCCTAGCAGGGTGTTGAAAAAGGGGAGTGCAGAG
>JACQUM010000104.1 GCA_016210295.1 Chloroflexota bacterium
AGGGCACCCAGTCGAGAATGACGCCGATGCCGGCGCGGTGGAGGTAGTCGATCAGGTACATGAGGTCTTGGGAGGTGCCGTAGCGGCTGGTGGGGGCGAAGTAGCCCAGCGTCTGGTAGCCCCAGGAGCCGTAGAATGGGTGCTCCATGATCGGGAGAAACTCGACGTGGGTGAAGCCCATCTGCTGGATGTAGGTGGTGAGCCGGGGGGCAAGCTCGCGGTAGGTGAGGGGGCGGTCCCCTTCCTCCGGCACCCGGCGCCAGGAGCCCAGATGGACCTCGTAGATGGCGATGGGGGCATTCAGGGCATTGCGCCCTCGTCGGTGAGCCATCCACTCCTCGTCGCCCCAGGAGTAGCTCAGGTCCCACACGACGGAGGCCGTGGCGGGCGGCATCTCGGCGTAAAAGGCGAAGGGGTCGGCCTTGTCGGCACGGTAGGTCCGATACCGGGAGGCGATGTTGTATTTGTAGACAGCCCCTGGGCCGATGCCTGGGACGAAGCCTTCCCAGATCCCGGACTGTCCCCGGGGCCGGAGTGGATGGCTCGTTCTGTTCCAGCCGTTGAACTCGCCTGTGACGCTGACGCTTTCGGCGTCTGGCGCCCAGACCGCGAAGTATGTCCCGCTCTGTCCCCCTCGAACGAGAGGATGGGCCCCCAGCTTCTGGTACAGGCGGACGTGGGACCCTTCATTGAAGAGATGGAGGTCGTCGTCGGTCAGGAGCGTGACGTCGTGCCGAACCGGCGTGGCCGGGCTTCGGTTGGAGGGGGCTGTCTCCGGGCGGTTGTGGGGCGAACCAGGCGTCACGCCGGGCCTCTCCTTTTCGCTCTAGCTTCGGAAGGACGCGACGTCCTTGAGCGTCTGGATGACCGAAGGCATCCGGGAGAACGTCTCGAAGCCGTGGCGTGCCTTCCTTCGCCAGTTCGGGCGCTCCGTCGTGGTGCCAGGCACATTCTGGGGCTGCGTCTCCTGCCACAAGTCCTCCAGGGCTATCAGCATAACACGGGCAGTGCTGGCGCTGAGGCGGTCCAGGCACGCTCGAAGGACTCTCTCCGGGGTGACGTGCCCCGCTAGGAGTCCCTGACGTCGCAGGCCCCCAAGGAGGGCCTCCTTGAACGCCTCGCGCCTTTCCCGTTCGCCTTTGACTTCGCTCTCTGTGAGGAGACCGAGGGCGAGACGGTCTTCGATGTCGAGCCTCTGCCAAAAGGCGACAAAGGTGGGCATGTCGTGGGTGTTGAGGCTCGCCACGATGTCGGCGGGGCCTGGTACCAGGAGTTGGTTGGTGTCCGGCGTGGCCTTGTATTGGGCGACGTCCATCCGCTGGAGGCGGTGCTGGGCCAGGGAGCGGTCCACGTAGGCGGGCACGGTGCCCAGGTTTTCTCCAACGATGATGGCCTGGTGCCGATGGGACTCCACGGACAGGATGGCGTAGAGCTCTTCGGCAGGGTACTGGACGTAGACGCCCTCTCGCGCCTCCATTCCCTGGGGGACCCAGAAGAGCCGGTGGAGGCCCATCACGTGGTCGATCCGGAGCAGGCCTGCGTGCCGCAGGTGGTGGCGGAGACAGGCGATGAAATACCGGTGGTGCTGCTCCCTGCTTCGCTCCGGATGGAGGGGCGGGAACCCCCAGTCCTGGCCCTTGATGAAGAAGCTGTCCGGCGGCGCGCCTGCCGAGACGCCTTGCGCGAAGAGGGCCTGTTCCCGCCAGACATCGTATCCATCGGGGTGGACGCCCAGGGGCAGGTCCAGGTACAGGCGCTGGCCGCGGCGCCTGGCCGCACTGGCTACTTCCTCCATCTGCTGGTGCGCTTGCCACTGGACGTAGAGATGGTAGCGGTAGGCGTCGTCTGTGTAGTCTCCGGAGCGGAGGTCTCCGTTCCGAGCAGGGAGAGGCCATCGAGGCCACGGAGCCTGCTGGTGCTCCATGGTGGCGCGGAAGCGGGCGTAGTCCTCCACGAGGGGGCTGTCTCCGGCGAAGCGTTCGAGGGCCGCCTGTCGTTCCCCGGACGGCTCCTGGAAGAAACGCTTCGCCAACTCCTCCAGGACCCTTCGCTTGAGACCCATCGCCCCGCGGTAGTCCACCAGAGGCGCCGCGCGGAGGCGCTCCATCTCCCGCCCTGCCTCCGCAGAGCGCAGGAGGCTCTGGGCCTCCTGAGAGCGTGCAAACTCCGGGATGCGGGTGACATCCAGGTAAAACTCGCTCCAGAAGAGACGGCTCGCGGGGGTGTAGGGGCTGGGATCGCAGGGATCGTCCAGAAACGTGGGAAGCAGGGGCAGTGTGGCCGCGATCTCTCCGCCAAACTCGGCCTCCCATTCCAAGAGGGCCTCGAGGTCGGTGAGGTCTCCGGCGCCCCAGCTCCTCTGGGAGTGGAGGGCGTACAGGGGCAGGAAGATGCCCCAACTCTTCCTCTCCCCGGGGATGTAAGCTCCTCTGGGCGCGGCGATGACCATGCTCTCCGCCTGCCCTCTGGGCGCTTCGAGGGTCAACGTGTGGTAGCCCCAGGGCAGGGGGCCTGGAAGGGGGAGGAGCTTCGACACGTAGCGCGCACCCTCGACCTCGGCTGTTCCAGCCGCGGGTAACGAGGAGAGGTCCGCTCGCCAGCTTCTCACCTCTCCTCTCTCCATCTTCAAGTGGCAGTCCAGGGATGCCTCGGCCTGGCTCTGCGGCAGGCGGACTTCAACGTGGGCAGACCCCGGGCGCCAGGCCACCACGACGGGCTCCGCCAGGCGCTTCCAGGGGGCCTGGCGTCGGTCTCGGAGCGCGGTGGACGCCTCTTTGCGGGTCTCCACGGGGACTCCCAGCGCCTTGAGCGCAAGGTGGAGAGCCTCGGGTGAGGCCTGTCGCCTTTTGTGGGTTACATCGTAGTAGGCAGTCTGGACCCCGCAGAGGCGGGCCAGCGCCGCAAAGGGAAGCGAGGGCCTAAGGCGTGACATGAAAGAAGGCGGAAGGACGAAAGCCGAGGCGGAGGCGCTCTCGGCCTCTGGTCGGGGTGCCCGGATTTGAACCGGGGACCCCCTGCACCCCATGCAGGTGCGCTACCAATCTGCGCTACACCCCGACGCTTCAGTATACTAGCGGCAGACGAGGCCGCAAGCCGCGCTCCAAGACAACCTCGCTTCATCTTAGCATCAACCCGAAGGCAGGGTGCGTATCCGACGTCTCCATAGCTGGGACATCAGCCTGGCGCAGGCCGCAGAGCTTCAGCGGCGCCTGGCCAAGCAGGTAGTCCGTACGACTCCGGCGGGCTTCGGGCCAAGTCTCGTCGCTGGGATGGACCTCTCCCCACCCGATGTTCACGGGGTCGCTCGGGGTGCTGTCGTCCTCCTTGCTTACCCTTCTCTGGAGGTTGTCGAAGTAGTCACTGCGGAAGACCGGCCGGGCTTCCCTTACGTGCCTGGGTTTCTCGCGTTCCGGGAGGCGCCGGTGCTTGTAAAGGCCCTGGAGGCCCTGCGGCAGACGCCGGACCTGCTGTTGGTGGATGGGCAGGGGCTGGCCCACCCCCGGCGGTTTGGGCTCGCGTGCCACGTGGGCCTGCTGTGTGATATTCCCACCATCGGCTGTGCGAAGTCGTTGCTCACCGGCCGCCACCCGCCTCTGGCGCTGGAGCGCGGCGCCTGGTTGCCGCTGATGGACGTGGGAGAGGTCGTCGGCGCGGCGGTGCGCACACGAGAGAGCGTCAATCCTATCTACGTGTCCATCGGTCACCGCGTGGACCTGGAAACGGCCGTCCACTGGGCGCTGGCGTGCTCGTCGCGATACCGTATTCCGGAGCCGACGCGGCTGGCGCATCTGGCGGCGGCGGGCAACCTGCGGCACAATGGGGGGAAAGGGCCTTGGCAGCAGCACGCCGACCACGGGCGGCTGCCGTAGAAGTCCCAGTCTTGGAGAGGGTTTATGCAGGAACTGGAACAGCGGGCGGAGGCTCTGCGGCATCGAGTCGCCGATCTCCTGGAGCGTCTTTGAGGCCACGGAAAAAGAAGCTGAGGTCAAGCGCCTCGAGCTGGAGGCCACTCAACCGGGATTTTGGGGCGATCCCCAGACGGCCCAACGGGCCATGCAACGCCTGGCGACCCTCAGGGATCAGGTGGGTTCTTGGCGTGACCTGGAGAAGCGGGTCCGCTCCATAACGGAACTGATCGAGCTTGCTCTTGCCGAAGAAACGGAGGAGATGCGGGCGGAGCTGGAAAGGGAGGTGGTGGAGGCGGCGGCCCGTCTGGAAGAGTTGGAGTTGGGGCTCGTCCTTGCGGGTCCGTTCGACCGCCGGAACGCCATCCTGGCCGTCCACGCCGGGGCCGGGGGAGTCGATTCCCAGGACTGGGCCTCCATGCTTTTGCAGATGTACGTCCGCTGGGCGGAGCGGAAGGGCTACCAGGCCCGCGTGCTGGAGGTGATGGAGGGGGAGGAGGCGGGGATCAAGCGGGGCCACCTGGAGGTAGCGGGGGAGCACGCCTACGGGTATCTCCGCAGCGAGGCAGGCGTCCACCGCCTCATCCGCCTCTCGCCCTTCGATGCGGATCATCTCCGGCACACCTCTTTCGCCCTGGTCGAGGTCTTGCCCGAGGCGGAAGAGGAGATGGAGGTGACCGTTGTCCCTTCGGACTTGAAGGTGGACGTCTTCCGGTCCGGCGGCGCGGGCGGGCAGAACGTCAACAAGGTGTCTACGGCTGTGCGGTTGACCCATCTCCCGACGGGGATCGTCGTCGTCTGTCAGAACGAGCGTTCGCAGCGACAGAACCGAGAAACGGCCATGAAAATCCTGCGGGCGCGCCTCATGGAGCGGGAGCGAGAGAGGCGGGAGGAGGTCCAGGCGCGGCTGAAGGGAGAGCACGTCTCCGCCGAGGGGGGCAACCAGATCCGCACCTACACCCTCCACCCTTACCGTATGGTCAAGGACCACCGGACAGACTACGAGTCGTCCGATCCCGAGGCCGTTCTGGGCGGCGACCTAGAGGGTTTCCTTCAGGCCTCTCTGCGGTCTCGCGTCTCGGCGGGACCGTGATCCGAGTTGGCGCGAGGCTTCTGCTCGCTGTCCTGTTCTTCAGCCTGATTGCCCCCGACGCGCGGGCCCAAGAGCCCGTCGAGATCGTCGCCCACGGCGTGGTCCAGGACTTTCCCGTGTCTCTGACCTTCAGCGTCGGCGCCCGCTCTGCGGTCCCCCTCGTGGAGGCTGTCCTCATGCTCCGCACCGAAGCCGAGACGTGCGTCCCCACCACGACCCTCGCTTTCGGCGACCTCGTCACCAGCCCTGAGAACCCCTCCCTCGTGACGGCGCGCTGGCGCTGGGACCTCCGAAGGAACGGCGACATTCCGCCCGGAGCCCGCATCTTCTATGCCTGGCGGCTTCACGATGTGGCGGGAAACGTGGTGGAGACGCCAGAGGACAGCGTGGTCTACGAGGACCAGCAGCGTCCCTGGAGAACAGTGAGCGAAGGACTGGTCACTGTCCGCTGGTACGAGGGGAGCGACAGGTTTGCTCAGCAGATGGTGCGAGCGGCCCTGGGGGCGGTGGAGCGGCTGGAGGGGGAGACGGAGGCCCGTTTGACCGGACCCGTCACCGTCTATGTGTACCCGCGGGCCGACGAGCTCCGCGCCGCCTTGATATTCGCTCAGGAGTGGACGGGTGGGGTGGCCTTCCCAGAGTACCGGACCATCGTGCTGGCGGCGTCACCCTCCGATCCCACGGGAGGGACTCGCGCTCTCGCCCACGAGATCTCCCACCTGGTGATGCACCAGGCCACCTTCAGTTGCTCCAGCGAGGTTCCTTCGTGGCTGGATGAGGGGCTGGCTACGTACAACGAAGGTGTGGTGCGGTCTGCCTACGAGCGGGCCCTCCAAGAGGCCGTCCGGCAAGACAGCCTCTTCCCCTTCCGTGCCCTCGTCCGGTCTTTCCCCACCAGTGATCGGGAGGCCATCCTCGCCTACGCCCAGAGCCGCTCCCTGATCGAGTTCCTTCTTCGAGAGCACAGGAAGGAGGCGATGGGGCGGCTCTTGAGCGCCTTCCGGGAAGGCGTCCCGTCCGAAGAGGCCCTGTTGCAAGCTTACGGGATGACCTTGGAGGAGATCGAGTCGCGCTGGCGAGGGAGCCTGGGGCTCTCTCCGCGCCCCGTCCCGACGCTCCCCCTGCCCGCGGCGCCTATTCCTACCATTCCTCTCCCTGACAGCCCTCTTCTTCCTCCATCGGCCACCCCTCCTTCCTCTAGCGAAGGGGTGGTGGAGACGCCAGCGACACCGCCCATTGTCATTGCGACTCAGGCTCCGTCGGCATCTCCGGAGAGGAGAGGTCTCTTCTTCTGCAACCTCTCGTTAGCCCGACGGGGAGGGAACGGCGAGGATGCCCCAGCTTTGGACCTCTCCGCCCCACTCCTGCCGCTCGCGGCGGCCGCTCTCTTTACATGGAGGCGGCGGCACCGGCCGCTTTCGGCGTGCCTACGTGTCTCCGGCCTCTCGCCACACGCTCCAGATCCTCTGGAGGGTGGTCAGGCCGGCGAGGATGGCGACCAGGGCGAGGGCAGGGGTGGGTTGGCCCACGACGAGCCCTGCGCCGAGAAGGAGCACCCGGGCGGGGCGGGGGGCAAGCCCGCCGCTCCCTTTCAGGCCGAGCCCCTCCCCCCGCGCTCTGACGTAGCTGACGCTGAAGGAGGCGAAGAAGGCCAAGAAGCTGAGGACCGCCATCCCGGCGTCTTCCCGCGCCAGCGCCAGAAGGAGGAGTCCCAGGAAGACGAGGCCTTCTTCAAAACGATCGGCGGTAGAGTCCAGGAAAGCGCCGAAGCGAGTCGTCCGCCCCGTGGCGCGGGCCATCTCGCCGTCCACCGCATCCAGGGCCGAGGCGAGAAGAAAAAGAACTCCTCCTCCCACCAGGAGGCCCTGGGCCAAGAGGTAGGCGACGGCCCCGTGAAGCAGGAGCCCTAGGAGAGTTACGTGGTTGGGGCGAAGGCCGAGGCGGGCCAAGAACAAGGCGAGAGGACGAAGGAGCCAGCGGGAGAGGGCCGCGCGGAGCGTTGTCACACTGACCCCGTCTGAAAGGGCCTTGGTCTAGGGACGAGACCCGGGAGCGACCAGGCTCTCCCGAGGAGCGGGCGAGGTCAGGACTCGGTAGTAGAGCGCCAGCACGCGGGCGGCGACCTTGTCCCAACTGTAGTCCTGCGCCTTGAGGCGGCCCATCTCTCCCATGTGGAGGCGGAGACCATCGTCTATCAAGAGATGCTGGAGGGCGTCGCACATGGTTGCGTCCTCCTTCGGCTCCACCAGAAGGCCCTCGACGCCGTTCGAGAGGACGCTGGCGTAGCCCGGGATGTTGGAGGCGACAATGGCTTTCCCCGCCGCCATCGCCTCCAGGAGGACGATGCCGAAACTCTCCGCTCCCGTGGCGGGGCTGCAGAACACATCCGCCGAATGGTAGTACAGAGGGAGGTCCTCGGAGGGGACGTAGCCCAGCAAGTGCACGTCTTCCAGGTGGCGCTCGCCCAGGACCTGGGCGGACTCTTCGTCCAGGGCCCCTGGCCCGACGACCAGGAGCCGGCAGTTGGGCATGAGCCATTTGAGCTCGGCGTAGGCGTTCAGAAGGTGGGGAAGGCCCTTTCGCTTCTCCATGCGGCCAACGAACAGGATGTTCAGCTTCCCGTCGTCGAACTGCGGCAGCCGAGGCCGCGGGCGGGAGAAGTGGGGAAAGTCGATACCGTTCGGGATGATCTCGTATTCGCCAGGGAAGTAGTGCCGAATGAGTTCCTGGGCTGGGCGGGAGACGGCGATGCGGGCGCTTAGCTTCTTGATCCAGCGGCTGAGCACGAACCGCGAGTAGCGATAGGCACGCTTGCTCTCTGCGTAGGCGTGAAAGGTGCCGACGGTAGGGATGAGCGTCACGCGAAGGACAGTGAGGGGAAGGGCGGGGACCAAGGGCTCGTGAATGTGGACGATGTCGAACCTCTCCTGTTCCAGTACCTGCCGGACACGGCCTGCTAGGCGAAATGAGACGCTGATCCGGGCGACGGAGCCGCTGGAAGGCACGGGGACAGGGCGTCCGATGACGATGAGGTTGTCCCGTCCCAGGGCCTGGGCGCTCTGCGAAGAGGGGGCCAGGATCTTCACCTCGTGGCCCCACCGCCGGAACCATTCGTCCAGATGGGACACGTGGACGGTCACCCCGCCTGGGTACGCGAAGTCGTACGGGGAGACCAGAGCTATCTTCATGAGGCTGCCTCAGCGAGGCTGGAGCAGTGTCCTCCCGGCCAGGCGGAGAGGGTGGACGATCAAGCTTCGCACGAGTTGACCCGCCAGGCGGGTGGGCTCCACGGGCTTCCGTTCGTGGGCGCCGACGGCACCTGGTCGCGTCTCTCTTTGAAGGATAGCCTGGTGGAGCTCTGAGGCCGCCGTGCCCGCAAAGGTCGTGTAGCCCCACCCTATGCAAACAGCGAAGTGAGCGTCGCTCCCTCCCACCTCCGCCAGCCTCCACCTTTCTCGGTTCAGACGTTGCGCCTGTTTGCGGGTCACCTTTCCCGCCCAAGAGGAGTTCACCAGCTCTATCGCATCGGGGCGAAGGTCGGGGTCGTCTGAGGAGACCAGGCGCTCCAGAGACGCCTGTCCGGCGCTGTAGACGAGCCAGCTCAGGGGGTGCGGCACTACGGCCAGACCTCCCTGCTGGTGAACCGCGCGGATGGTCGCGGCCAGGGAGCGATAGCTGGGCACCGGCTTCTCCACGAAGAGGGCGAGAAGGTGGCCCTCCAGGGTGGTGATCTCCACGCCGGGGACGACTTCGGCCCGATTGCCGCGTTGAGCGGCGAGATCGCGAGCGCGGAGGCCGACAGAGACGTCGTCGTGATCGGTGATGCAGATGACGTCCAGGTCCGTCTCCTGCTCGACGTAGCTGAGGACGCGCTCTAGAGAGTCCATCCCGTCGCTTTCGCGGGTATGGATGTGGAGGTCGGCCTTTCCTCGGGTCTTCTTCATCGGTGTGCCTGCCTCACGATTCCGCCCAGAGAGGGCGGAAGATGAACCATTGCTCAGGGTATTCCCGCACGAATTGCTCGAGCACCGTCATCGCCTGCTGCGTGAGCTGCTGCACATCCCGGCGAAGGTCTGCGGTGGGCTTCCACACCAGAGGGCCCTGCATGATGCCAAGGAAGCGACCGTCCTTGAGACGAATGGCGGTGCCGGGGATGATGGCTGCCCCTGTGCGAAGCGCCAGGGTCGCGGCGCCGGCAGGCACATGGGTGAGCCGGTTGAAGAATCGGACGGGGACGCCTGCGGTGGCTTTGGGCTGGTCCATGAGGATGGCGACGATCTCGTTTCTGCGAAGGGCGGCGATGACCTCGCGCACGCCTGATTCCATGGGGATGATGCGGACGCCTAGCTGCTCTCGAAGGTGGGTGATGAACCGATGAAAGCCTGGGTGAGGGAAGGTCTCCGCCACCACCGTGACAGGGTAGCCCCTCTGAGCGAGGAGGACCAGGCCCATATCCCAGTTCCCCTGGTGCAGGCTCAGGATGATGGTGCCCTTCCCGCGGCGGTGGGCCTCTTCGACGGCGCTCCAGCCCTCCAGGAGCATCTTGCGCCTCAAGTCCTCCTTCAGGGTGGAGGAGACGCGAGCGAAATCCACGACGTACTTGCCGTAGTTGCGAAAAGAGCGGCGGGCGACGGTGCTGACCTGGGCATGCGTCGCGCCTTCGCCCAGGACGCGACGCATGTTCTCCTGGGCGATGCGCCGTCCCCGTGGCCAGAGATAGTAGACGATCTGCCCGATGAAGGAGGCGCCGGCGTAGGAGACGGGGAGAGGAAGCGTCCTGCTAAGAACGTTCCCGAAGCGCCAGAGCCAGAAGAGGAAGGTCATGCCCCTTCTCCGACGATGAAGGCCTCTAGTCTCCGGCGGGCTTCGTCATCGTCGTACTGGACGGGAGGCGACTTCATGAAGTAGGCGGAGGGGGCCTCCAGCACGCCCCCAACGCCCCGGTCCAGGGCGATCTTGGCGCAGCGGATGGCGTCAATGACAACGCCGGCCGAGTTTGGGCTGTCCCACACCTCCATCTTCAGCTCCAGGTTCAGGGGCACATCTCCGAAGGTGCGGCCTTCCATGCGGATGTAACACCACTTCCGGTCCCCCAGCCAGGGAACGTAGTCGCTGGGCCCCACGTGGATGTTCTCTGCCCCCAGATCGTAGTCGAGCTGAGAGGTGACCGAGTTGGTCTTCGACTCTTTCTTCGACGCCAGCCGCTCCCGCTCCAGCATGTTCAAGAAGTCGGTGTTGCCACCGAAGTTGAGCTGATAGGTCCGCTCCAGCTTGACTCCTCGGTTGGCGAAGAGGCGCGTCAAGACGCGATGGGTGATGGTCGCTCCCACCTGGGATTTGATGTCGTCGCCAATGAGGGGCAGTTTCCGGGCGGCGAACCTCTTGGGCCAGTAGCCGGTTGTATCGCGGGCGATGAAGACGGGGATGCAGTTGACGAAGGCGCAGCCCGCCACCAACACCTGCTCCACGTACCACTTTGTGGCTTCTTCGCTGCCGACGGGAAGGTAGCTGACCACCACCTGAGTCTCCCGCTCGCGAAGGATCTTCACGAGGTCGGCGGTTGGTCCCGGCGCCTTCTTGACGACTTTGGAGAGGTACTGGCCCAGGCCATCGTGCGTCATGCCCCGATCCACGGTGACGCCGAGAGGAGGGACATCGGTGAACTTGTAGGTGTTGTTGGGCGGCTCGAAGATCGCCTCGGCGAGGTCCTTCCCGACCTTCGTGTCGCCCACGTCGAAGGCGGCCACGAAGTTGATATCGCCCACATGGTAAGGGCCGAGGCGAGGATGCATCAATC
>JACQUM010000110.1 GCA_016210295.1 Chloroflexota bacterium
GCCAGGAAGGGGGAAGAAATTATATCTGGGGGACACCCCCAGACCCCTGCCAAAGGGGCCTTGCCCCTCTGGACTCCCTTTCCCCGTCACCGTCCTATGCCAGTTGCAGAAAAAGACGGGATGCGATGGCGGCGGCGTCTCGCTCGATTGTACGAGGCGGCGAAGGAGAGGGTCAAGGAGCGGCGAGGCTTGACATCCTCGACGAGGGAAGCTACGTTTCGCTTGTTTGCAGGAGGCAAGAGGTTGGGCCGGTTCTTCCTCATCATCCTTGTCGCTCTCCTTCTCGTCCTCGTCCTCCTGGTAGGAGGCGCGGCGGCGGTCTACTTCGGGGTCCCCAAGATGCTCCGGTCGTCCTCCGCCCAGGAGATGCTTTCGGGGACGCCAGACAGGGCGGCGGCCCAAACCCTCACAGCGGAGGCGGCCAAGGCAGGGATCAGCACCAAAGGCGTTGAGGTCTACGTGGTGCCGTTCGAGGGAACCGACGAGAACCTGGCCGTCGTCCTGCTGGACGCCTCTCAAGGGTTCACCTTCTCTCGGACGAGCCGGGGAGACCCCATCAAGGACTATCTGACACCCTTGGCCGCCAAAGTCGGCGAACTCAACATCAGCCGGGCAGCCGTCGTCTACCGAGACGAGAAAGGCCAAGAGATAGGGACGGCGACCGCTTCCGCCGAGGCCATAACCGCTTTCGTCCAGGGTCGCATGAGCAGAGAGCAGTTCGCCAGGGAGGTGGAGGCGGACATCAACGTCTCCGCCGTGGTGCCTCTCCTGCGGGAGCAGGGAGTGATCCCCTAGGGTAGGGAGATGGCGATGCACAGGATGCTCTGGCTTGTTCCCCTCGTCCTCCTCTCCCTCTCCTTCCTCGGGGCCGAGTGCTCCGCTGCGGACCGCAAATTTTTCATCGACTTCGCCAAGGAATGGGCCGAGGAAAAGGGCGTCCTCGACAAGGACGGCAATCTCACACTCGACGCCATTGCCCGGGTGGGCCTCGGCGTCTCTACAGGCAATCCCAACACCGACGCCGCCATCGACGCCGGGGTCGTGGCCAAGAACATCAAGGAGGCCGACGACGCGGCGGACAAGGGCTGGGGGGAGTTGAGCGAGGGGCACGAGATTGCCGCCGAGAAGAACCTAGACGTGGCTGTGCGCCTGCGGCCCCGGGACTGGTCTTACCGGAACCAGAGGGCAGCGATCGAGATCAATTTGGCGGGCTCCCATGCGCAGACGGCGCCGAACGACCTGAAAGAGGCGGAGTCCCTGGCCTGCGGTGACCCGGCGAAACCCAAGCCGAACACCTACACCTGTCGACAGATGTACGAGGACAGAGCGCGCATGTTCGGTGAGGTCGCACTGTACCAGCCGCCCGGCGAAAAGCCTTTTTGCCGCGTGTACGAGGAGCAGGCGGACGCCTACACCAGCCTGATGCGCCTGGCCGCGACCGATCAGGAGCGCGCGCTGTACCGAGAGCGGCGGGACGACGCGCAGGAAAACGTCAACCCCAACCGCTGCTACACAAAGTAACGGCAGGGTTTGCGGCCAATTCCAGCTGGAACAGCCGTCGCCGGCGTGCTCCTCAGCGTGTCCCGCCTGCGCCACGAGCCCCTCCACAGGAGCGCCGGGCCCCCTCCCACTGCTACAATAGAGAGGCCGCGCCCATATCGGCCCGAGGAGCACCATGAAGAAGCCCGCCCAGCGAGTCGCCCAGCTGCCGCCTTACCTCTTCGTCGAGGTGACGCGGAAGATCAACGAGAAGCGGGCCCGGGGAGAGGACGTCATCTCCCTGGCCATCGGCGACCCCGACATCCCCACGCCGCCCCACGTCATCCGGGCCCTGGACGATGCCCTGCGCGACCCCGCCAACCACCGCTACCCGGAGACGGACGGGCTTCCCCAGTTCCGCAAGGCGGTGGCCGACTGGTACAAGCGCCGCTTCGGGGTTGGGCTGGACCCAAACACCGAGGTGCTGCCCACCATCGGCTCCAAGGAGGGCATCGGCCACATCGCCTTCTGCTACCTGGACCCGGGCGACACGGCCCTCGTGCCCGATCCGGGCTACCCCGTCTACTCCATCGGCAC
>JACQUM010000111.1 GCA_016210295.1 Chloroflexota bacterium
CCTCCAGCACGCCGATAATCCGGTGGACTGGTACCCCTGGGGAGAGGAGGCCCTGGAGCGCGCCCGCGCGGAGGACAAACCCGTCTTCCTCAGCATCGGCTATTCCTCCTGCCACTGGTGCCATGTGATGGAGCGGGAGTCCTTCGAGGACCCCGAGACCGCGCGATTGCTGAATGAGGGCTTTGTCTCCATCAAAGTGGACCGGGAAGAGCGCCCCGAAATCGACGCCATCTACATGGAGGCCATCCAGGCCATGACAGGACGGGGCGGCTGGCCGCTCAGCGTCTTCCTCCTCCCCGACGGGCGGCCGTTCTTCGGCGGCACCTACTTTCCCCCGGAAGACCAGGCTGGGATGCCCGGCTTTCGCCGAGTCCTCCAGTCCGTGCGGGAAACTTTCAGGGCCCGGCGTGACGCCGTTGCCCAATCGGCGGAGCATCTCTCCACTCTCCTCCGCCAATCGGCGCAGCCCATCCCTGCCATCGAGCCTCTGGCCGCGGACATCCTTCACATGGCTGCCGGTCATCTGGCCGGCACCTACGATGCCCAGAACGGCGGCATCGGGATGGCCCCGAAGTTCCCCCAGCCTATGGTCTACGAGTTCCTTCTGCGCTATCACCGGCTCACCAGTGACGCCCAGGCACTGGAGATGGTTGTCCATACCCTGGAGCGAATGGCCGCGGGAGGCATCTACGATCACGTCGGCGGGGGGTTCCACCGCTACTCCACCGACGAATCCTGGCTCGTCCCCCATTTCGAAAAGATGCTCTACGACAACGCCCTCTTGGCCAGGCTTTACCTCCATGCCTACCAGGTGACCGGGCGTCCGCTCTTCCGTCGGGTGGCGGAGGAGACGCTGGACTACCTTCTGCGGGAGATGCGCGATCCGAGCGGAGGCTTCTACTCCGCCGAAGACGCCGACAGCGAGGGAGTAGAAGGAAAGTACTACCTCTGGAGCTACGACGAGTTGCTGCGTCTCCTCGGCGCCGAGGAAGGAGGCCTCTTCTGCCTCTACTACGGCGTCGCACCCGAGGGGAACATCCCCGAGGGCAACATTCTTCACCTTTCCGAGGACCCTCAAGCCTTCGCGGCGACCCACGCCCTGAGCGAGGAGGAGCTGGACGCCCGGGTCCGGCAGTGGAAGAGGACTCTCCGGGAAGCCAGGGCGCGGCGCGTCCCCCCGGGCAAAGATGACAAGGTCCTCACCGCATGGAACGGCCTCGCCCTTCGCACCTTGGCGGAGGCCGCCAACACTCTAGGGCGGGAAGACTACCGTGCCGCTGCGGTCGCCTGCGCCAGCTTCCTGCTCGGTACAACGCGGCAGGATGGGCGGCTGCTGCGCACCTATCGCCAGGGCCAGGCGAAGCTCAACGGCTACCTGGAGGACTACTCTGCCCTGACCGACGGACTCCTGGCCCTCCACGAGGCGACCTTCGATCCTCGCTGGCTTCGGGAGGCCCGCGGTCTCACCGACGCTATGCTGGAGCTCTTTTGGGACGAGGGCCAGGAGGCGCTCTTCGACACCGGCAGCGATCACGAGACCCTGCTGGTCCGGCCTCGTGACCTTTACGACAACGTCCTTCCCTGTGGGGCCTCGCTTGCCACCGAGGTTCTACTCAAGATGGGCGTGCTCACCGGCGTGCCTCTCTACCACCAGCGAGGCGCCGCCTCTCTCCGTTCCGCCCAGGCTGTGATGCGCCGCGCCCCGATGAGCGCGGGCCAGTGGCTGAGCGCCCTGGACTTCTATCTCGGTTCACACAAGGAGATCGCTCTCATCGGGCGGTGGGAGGACCCTGGGACCCAGGCCCTCCTGGAGGTCGTGGCCCGCAGGTTCCTGCCGAACAAAATCCTCGTGGGCACAAGCCCGGAGTCTTTCGAGAAGCTCCAGGACTCACCGTTGATGGAGGGGCGTGATATGGTCGGCGGCAAACCGACGGCTTTCGTCTGCGAGAACTATGTCTGCCGCCTCCCCGTGACCGACCCCGAGGCCCTGGCCCGCGAGCTGGACGGCTAAGGCCAGGCCAAGGGGCTACCGCTCATGGCGAGCCCACCTTGCCATGAGAAGAGAGGCCTTGTTCAGATTGAGGTCACAATCACATGATCCTCGTCACGGGCGGTAGTGGGATGGTGGGAAGGAACGTCGTCCGTCGCCTTGTCCAGGAAGGCTACCCAGTGCGCATCTTCTCCCGCTCGCCAGGAGCCGCGCCCCCAGCCGGAGTCGAGGGGGTAACGGGGGATATCCGCGATCCTGAAAGCCTTCGCCGCGCCATGCGCGGGATCGAGAGCATCGTTCACCTCGTCGCTATTTTGCGGGAGCGCAGCGGTGCAACTTTCCTGAGCGTCAACGCTCAAGGGACACGGAACGCCGTGGCTGCAGCAAAAGAAGCAGGCGTCCGCCTCTTCGTCCACGTCGGCGGGGTGCGCTCCGCGCCCGACCCGCGCCGTCTCTATCCTTACTCCAAGTGGCTTGCCGAGGAAGCCATCCGGGAAAGCGGCCTGGCTTACACGATCCTGAAGCCCTCCCTCCTCTTCGGCGACAGCCCCGGTGTCCTCGACGGCATCGCCGCTTCCCTGGAGATGACGCGCCCTTTCGCCATCCTTCCCAATGGCGGCCGCGGACGCTTCCAGCCCCTCTGGGTGGAGGACTTGACCACTTGCATCCTCCGTTGCCTCCGAAGCGAAGGCCACGTGGGGCAGACCTACGAGCTGGGCGGACCCGAGGCCTGGACCTATACTCGGCTGGTGGAGTTGGTCGCCGGGGTGCGCAGCATGAGGCCGATCCTCTTGAGCCTTCCTTACCCGCTCCTGGTGGCCGGCGCACGTCTCCTGGGCCTGGTCCAGCGAGATCCGCTGGTCACACCGGTGGAACTACAGCAGCTCTGCATCGACAACACCACATCGCCCGACTCTGTCCGGCGGGCCTTTGGCTTCGTCCCCGCCCATCTCGAGGACCACGTCGCCTATTTGAGGAGGTAGACTCTCTCCAGGACCGCAATCGCCTTATCTCAGAGGCCAGAAGAGACCAAGGGGGGCCGCCATGGGATTACGGGACCTGACCCTCACTCAGACGATCCACATTGACGTGCCGCCGGAGCGGGTCTGGGATGTCTTCCGCCGCATCCGTGACTGGCCGCGATGGAACCGCGTCTGCCTCCGCGTGGGCTCGCTGGAGGGTGAGCCTTGGAGCATCGGATTCCGGTTTTTCATAGTCCTGCGCATGGCCGGAGTCCCCATCCCTTTCCACCCAACGGTCGTCGCGGCGGACCTGCCCCATCGGATTGCCTGGTCGTCCACCCAGTTCACCATCACCGGACGGCACACCTTCCTCTTCCAGCCCTTCGCGGACGGCACCCGGGTCATTGACGAGAAACACTTCGCCAGCCCGATCTTCCCGGTGCGGCTCTTCTACCCCCGTCCCGTCATCGCCGCCATGTCCAAGGGATGGCTGCGCTCGCTGAAGGAAGAGGTGGAAGGGCGAGCGAAAGGATAGCGTGCCACAGCGAAGGCTCCTGGCTGTCTTCGCCCATCCGGACGACGAGACGTTCCTGGCGGGTCCGGTCCTTGCCCGTTACACCGTCGAGGGGGTGGATGTGCAACTGGTCTGCGCCACACCCGAGGAGCCCGTCAGCGAAGGCGGCATCGCTGCCGTTCGCCGGGCGGAGCTCCAGTGCGCCGCTGAAGCTCTGGGGATACGCCGCGTCCACCACCTGGGCTACGGCGACTCGCCCATGAGCCCGGAGCTTGGGGCAGCTCCGGGGGCGCTGGTCGCTGCGCCCCAGGAAGAAGTCGTCGAGCGGGTGCTCAAGGTCATGGAGGAGGTGAAGCCCCAGGTGGTCATCACCGATTCCGCCTACGGCGCCTACGGTCACCCGGACCACGTCCTGATGCACCGGGCCACTGCCTCCGCATTCGCACAGTATGCGGCCAGCGCCGGGGCGACTCAGAAGCTCTATGCGCTCGCCTACCCCATGCCCCTGGTCCGGCTCAACGTCCGACTCCTTCGCCTCTGGGGCGTCCCCGTCTCGCGTCTTGGCCTTCGAGGCGAGGTCGATCTTCCTCAGATCATCCGCGAGGACTATCCGATCTCGGCGCGTCTGGACGTGCGCTCTTATGTGCGTTACCGCAAGGAGGCGGGCCGCTGCCACCGGAGCCAGATCGCCGCCGCGCCTTTACCCCTCAAGCTTCTCGAAGCCTCGCCCGTCTGGTTCCAAACGCGTCTCTTCGGCCACCTGCACCTGACGCGCCTCCATCCCCCCCATGCTCCCGGACCTCGCGAGACGGACCTCTTCGCGGGAACTGTCGTCTGACGGCGCCGTGCGGACTTCGACGGAAGTGGCCGCTGCCTTGCATTTCCGGGCGGCGAAAGCGGCTTCTCACCTTTTTTCCCGAAGGAAAGGCGCGCGGAGCACCGCCCATGCCAGCGGCCAGAGGCCAAGCTGCCACGCAAACTGGAGACGCCGTATTCGGGCATGGATGCGCACCACCCGTCCCTCCGCGAAGCGGAAAACGACGGTGTTGGGGCCCACATCAATGCGGTGCCTCGTGGAAGGCACAGGAGCAAGCCCCGCCGTGTGGAGCTCCCCGGTGTGTGTGCCGCGGACCCTCTCCACCAACGTCACCTCATCCCCGTGAGCAGTGAGAGTCAGCCGCTCGGTCTCCAGGTCTGGAAAGGCATACCAGAAGGCGGCGACGCTTTCCCGCCAGGCCTGAGCGCCACGCAAAGGACGCAAGGCCAGACCGATGGCGATAAGGTCATGATCAACGTAGCGTGAGGCCGACTCCAGGTCCCGCCTTGCCAGGGCGTCGAGGAACCCCTGGGCCTCCTCTAGAATTGTCACGCCGTCCCCCCACCACAGGGCTCCTCGCCGGAGCAGAATGCTGGATTACCTTCGTTCGATGAGCTGGATCAGCACTCCATGGGTGGAGCCCGGATGGACGAAGGGGGCGCCCGCCTCCGGCTCCACGGGGATGGTTCGTATCCCCTGTCCCTCGAAGGTCTTCATGGCCTCTGAAACATCGGCCACCGCCAGGGCGATGAGGTACAGCCCTTCGCCACGCCGGCTCAGGAACCGCCCGACCGGCGTCTCCGCGCCCAGGGGCTCCACCAGCTCCAGGTAGTGTCCGGAACCGAGGTTGAAGAAAGCCTGGTTCACCCCCTGAGAGGCCATCTTGGCCCGTCGGTCCAGCTTCAGACCCAGCTTCTCGTAGGTGGGAATGGCCTGCTCCAGGCTGTTGACCGCGATGATGACGTGGTCGATCCACTTGAACATCTCTCCCCTTCCCTTCCCGATGCCCGAATCGCTGCGCCCTGTGGCGATTATAGAGCCGGAGGCGCTACTATGGAGACCTACACGGAGGCTCGTTGCATGTCCTTTTACGACCCTGGGCAGAGGGACTTCAAAGAGATCGCGCCCGGCGTGACCATCCGCACCTTCTGGGGCGACAAAGTCTTGCTCTCTCTGGTGGACATCCGCCCCGGGGCAACGGTGCCCCTTCATACGCACCCGCACGAGCAGGCGGGTATCGTTCTCGCGGGAGAGCTGGAGATGACCATTGGAAAAGAGACGAAGGCTCTCAAGGCCGGCGCGGTGTACGTCGTGCCCGGCGGCGTGGGCCACTCCGTCCAAAACGTGAGGGTCCCCACGCGAGCCCTGGACATCTTCAGCCCCGTCCGCGAGGAATACAAGTACTAACGGCGATGAAACAGGCAGCGCAGCTAACAGGCTCCCTTCCCGTCCCCCCCACCCGGAGACCTTTTTACGGATGGCGGCTCGCCGCCGTCGCCGGGTTCGTGCTGGCCCTGGTCAACACGCCGGTCTTCTATGGTCTCGGCGCCTTCTTCGTGGGGATGGAGCGGGAGTTCGGCTGGAGCCGCACGCTCATCTCCGGGGCCTTCGCCCTCTCCTCCGTCGAAGGGGCAATCATTGGCCCCATCGCGGGTTATCTCATCGACCGGCTCGGCTCGCGCCGCCTGGCCCTCATCGGTCTCCTTATATACGGCATCGGCCTCCTCCTTTTCAGCCTGACCAAAGACGTGGTCACCTTCTACCTCTTCTTCCTGCTCGTTACCGTCGGGACAGGTCTGGGAGGCTGGCTACCGATGCTCACGGTGGTGAACAACTGGTTCGTCCGTCGCAGGGCGATGGCTATGGCCGTCGCCCTGGTGGGAGGCAGCCTCGGCGGTGCGCTGGTCCCGGCGCTGGCCTGGTCCATCAATTCCTTCGGGTGGCGCCCCACGGCCGCGGGGATCGGGGTGTCTATCTTGATCATCGCCGTGCCGCTCACGCGGCTCATCCGGAACCGCCCCGAGGAGTACGGGCAGCGGCCCGACGGCGATCCGGCAACGGCACCTTCGGGAGCGGCGGAAGCGCCCCGGGCCACCGCGACTGACAAGGCCGGGCCACAATCGCCGGACCTGACGGTGGCCCAGGCGGTGCGGACCCGCGCCTTCTGGCTCATCGCTATGGCCCACGGGCTCTCGGCCATGGCGACCGTTGCCCTCTCCGTCCACGCCATCCCCCTGCTCGCGGACTCTGGGCTCTCTCTGGAGATGGCGGGGACGGTGGTGTTCGTCTACACCATTGTGGGAGGGGTGTTCCAGCTCGTGGGCGGTTACCTGGGAGACCGGATACCCAAACCTCTTGCCATCTTCGTCTTCGCCACCTGTCAGACGGCAGGCGTCCTTCTGCTCGCCCTGACCCAAGGCCTCGTCTTCGCCTTCCTCTTCGCCGTTCTCTACGGCATAGGCTTCGGTGGGCGGGTCCCGCTCCTGACCGCCATCCGAGGCGACTACTTTGGCCGGAGGAGCTTCGCCACCATCATGGGTCTCTCAGGAATACCCATGACCGCGCTCATTCTCGGTGGGCCTCTCTTCGCCGGCTACATCTACGATACGACCGGCACCTATGTTCCCGCGCTCTTTGCTCTCGCCGCCCTGAACTTCCTCGGCGGGATCGCCATCCTGTTTGCGGGAAAGCCCAAGGTCGGGGCACGTTGACAGCTGGCTTTGCAGGGCGTGACGAACTCAGCGCAGCGAGCCACCGTATACAGAAGCCAGAGTCAACGCACCTTTGTCGTTTCGAGCGAGTCTTCGAGCGAAGCAATCTGGCGGGGTGGGGGCTATCCCTACAGTGGGCCATTCGTGTGGATGGCAGGCGCAGAGAGGCTTCTGCCAAACTTCTTGCCAAGCTCCCACACTGGTGGGCCCGGCAGGGTTCGAACCTGCGACCCTCCGGTTATGAGCCGGGTGCTCTGCCGCTGAGCTACGGGCCCGCGCCTGCATTATACCCGTCCCCTCGCCGCGGAGCGGCGCTCCTTCCCTTATGATGGTGCCATGCCCCTGAGCGACTACGCCCGCTCCAACCGCTACGACCGCTACGACCTGACCACGCCGGAAGCGGCTGTGGCCGCCACTCACGCCCTACTCGCCGCCACCAGCGCAACGGACCGGACCACGGCCGGATCGGCGTTGCTGTCGAGCCTTTCCGAGGCTGCCGGAGTGGAGTGCCCGCGTCTCCTCGTCCTCGACCGACCCCGCCCCTCCCGGCGCCGGGAAGGACGCCTGGTCTATCAGAAGCTGGGGACGTACAGCCCGCGCACGCACACCATCCGCATTTACAACAAGACGGCCCAGCGGGAGCTTACCGTGGCGCCGCGGACCCTCCTGGAGACCCTGGTCCACGAGCTGATACACCACTGGGACTTTCGCGTCTTGAAGCTCCGCCGGTCCCTTCACACGTCGGGGTTCTACCACCGCCTCGGCCACCTCAAGAGAGCGCTGTTGGCTGGCGCGGAGGGGAAAGCGCCGCTTCAGTACCCGCGGTCAGGGTCATAGATGTTCAGGAGGGGCCGGCCGTCCAGGTAGCGGCCTAGGTTGTCGAGGAAAACTTTCACGGCGCGCTCCTGATAGTCCGGCATCGCACCGGCGATGTGCGGCGTGATGAGCACGTTGGGCATCCGCCACAGGGGGCTCGCCGATGAGAGGGGCTCCTGCTCGAACACGTCCAGCACGGCCCCCGCGATCCGTCCTTGGCGCAAAGCGCGCACCAGGGCTTCCTCGTCCACCACCCCTCCGCGCGCGACGTTGATCAGACAGGCGCCCGGCTTCATCATGGCCAGCTCCTGCTCGCCGATCAGGTGGTGCGACTCGGCGGTATGAGGGAGGGAGAGGACCAGATAGTCGCTCTCCGCCAGCAGGCGGGGAAGGTCGGCGGAGGGCAGAAGGAGGTCCGCCAGGCCGGAGAGTTCCTGCGGCGCGGTCACGGAGCGACGCGTCGCCAGGACTCGCATCTCCAACGCCTTGCAGAGCCGAGCGACTCGCTCGCCCACGCGTCCCATCCCCACGATACCCACGGTCTTCCCCGCCGCATGCTCAGGGACGTACCGGCTCCAACGTCGGGCCACCTGCCCCCGGAGCGCGGGGAGGAAGCCCTTTGCCAACGCCAGGATGCCAGCGATGACAAACTCGGCGATGACGTCGGCGGCCATGCCCGCCGCGGTCGTGACGACGATGTCCCTTCGCGCCTGGAGCTCTGAAGTCATCGCCACATCGGCGCCCGCGCTGATGAGCTGCACCCACTTCAGGCGAGGGGCCTGGGTGATTGGGATACTCCTCGGCAGCCGCGACGTGAGAAGGGCGTCCGCTTCCTGAAAGAGAGGCCGGAGCTCGTCCGGAAAGAGGAAGGGGGGAGCAGGAAGGGGCGGCGCGGGGACTGAACCGTCGAGAGGGTTCAGCAGGCGCACCCGGTGGTCGGCCTCGGCGATAGTCTGAAGGAGGGCCGACGGCATTCCCCAGCCGACGAGAACGTTCACGCTCTTCAGCAACCTGCCTCCTTCTTCGCTTCGCAAGACGTTCTCTCTCATTCTAGCCAGGACATTGCGGGGGTTCAGCGAACGATTGACAATTCTCCCCTCCCAGGCGTATTCTCCCGACGGTCTGACCGCCGTAAGGTTCTTACGGCAGTCTCGTCCGGGGGCTTATCCGGAATCGCGTTACCATACGAAAGGGAGGGAGAGGCATGGGCAAGCTAGATGGACTGACGGCTATTGTGACCGGCGCGGCCCACGGCATGGGCAAGGCCACGGCAGAACGGTTCGGGAAAGAAGGGGCCAAGGTCGTTGTCGCCGACTTCAACGTCACCGTCGAAGGCCAGCCCCTGACCACCAACCCTGGCCAGGAGACTGTGGACGCGATCAAAAAGGCCGGCGGCGAGGCCACCTTCAGCCATGTGGACGTCTCCAGCTACGCCTCGGCGGAGAAGACCGTCGCCCAAGCCATCGAGAAGTACGGCAAGGTGGACATCCTCATCAACGTGGCGGGCAACCTCCGAGAGCGCATGATCTTCAACATGTCCGAGGAGGAGTGGGACGCGGTCATCGGGGTACACTTGAAGGGCACCTTCAACATGACCAAGTTCGCCAGCATCCACTGGCGACAGCGTAGGGAGTACGGCCGTGTTACGAGCTTCACCTCGCCCGCTTTCCTGGGCGGCTCGGGGCAGGTGAACTACTGCGCGGCGAAGGGGGGTATCGTGAGCCTGATGCGAGCCTGCTCCGCAGAGCTGGTGCGCTACAACGTCACCGCCAATGCCTTCGCCCCCAACGGCATGTGGACCAGGATGACTGACCGTGGCCTGGCCCAGCAGGAGGCGCAGAAGAGAGGTGAGCCGCCTCGGAGCACCATCGCCGCGGGAACCTACGGCGACCCCGCCAACGTGCCCCCGCTTCTGGCCTACCTGTCCAGTCCCCAGGCGGCCAACGTCTCCGGCCACGTCTTCCACGGCGAAGGCTTCCCTCCCAACGGCTTCCGCTACTCCGTCTACAGCAAGGAACGAGAGATCCGCACCATCCACAGCGTGGTCCCCTGGGACATCGACAAGCTGTTCGAGATCTTCCCGCTCACCCTCGGACGGGGCTTGCAGCTTCCCATGGGCGTCACTTCTGAAGACCGGCGCCAGGGCGTCCAGCCGCAGCGCTAGACTCCATCGAACGAGGTACATAGATGGGCAAGCTGGATGGACTGACGGCTATCGTGACGGGCTCGGCCCACGGCATGGGCAAGGCCACCGCTCTGCGCTTCGGCAAAGAGGGGGCCAAGGTCGTCGCCGCCGACTTCAACGTGTCGGTGGAGGGCCAACCCTTGCAGTCCAACCCCGGCCAGGAGACCGTGGACGCGATCAAAAAGGCCGGTGGCGAGGCCACTTTCATCCACACCGACGTCTCCAGCTACGCCTCGGCGGAGAAGACCGTCGCCCAGACCATCGAGAAGTACGGCAAGCTGGACATCGTCATCAACGTGGCGGGGAACCTCCGGGAGCGGATGCTCTTCAACATGTCCGAGGAGGAATGGGACGCGGTCATTGGGGTGCACCTGAAGGGTGCCTTCAACATGACCAAGTTCGCCGGCATCCACTGGCGGCAGAGACGCGAATACGGCCGGGTGGTGAGCTTCACCTCCCCCGCCTGGCTGGGCGTCCCCGGCCAGGTGAATTACTGCGCGGCGAAGGGGGGCATCGTGAGCCTGATGCGGGCCTGTGCAGTAGAGCTGGTGCGCTACAATGTCACCGCTAACACCTTCGCCCCCAACAACCTCTGGACCCGAATGACGGACCGAGGCCTGGCCCAGCAGGAGGCGATCAAGCGAGGCGAGCCACCCCGGAGCACCATCGCCGCGGGAACATACGGCGACTCGGCCAACGTGGCCCCGTTGCTGGTCTATCTCGCCAGCCCCCAGGCCAACTACGTCACAGGCCACGTCTTCCACGGCGAGGGCTCCGAGCCCAACACCTTCCGCTATTCGCTCTACAGCAAGCCGGAGGAGGTCAACACCGTCTATACGACCGTACCCATCAACATCGACTGGCTGTTCTCGGTCTTTCCCGAGACACTGGGAAAAGGAATGGAGCTTCCAGCAGGCAGCTCGGCGGAGCAGAGCCGCGCCGGCCAGGGGCCTCGCTTCTTCTAGGGCGGCTTTCCCCTAGAAGAGGAGGGGGCTGGAGCACACGAGTCTCCGGCTCCTTTGTTTTTGGGTCTGGAACTCTCGCTCTACCGAGAGAATCCTCTTTCCTAGCAGGTTGCTGAAAAACCCTTCGACTTTCCCTCTGTCCCCCTTCCCGGCCAGGAAGGGGGGTGGAAGTTTTACATCTGGGGGACACCCCCAGACCCCGTGCAGAGTCCCGCGAGTCTGGACTCTGCACTCCCCTTTTTCAACACCCTACTAGAGCCATCCTCTCGCAATTCCGAGCGGACGCGAAGAACCTGGCCCCTCCCTCAGGTCACGCCGACAGGCATCGTGAGGCCAGATACTGGTATAATTGGCGCAGCGCAAAGTCAGGCGTGAGAAGTGTCCACCACTCGGCCAGAGTTCAAGGCTGTCCACTACGTAACCATCAGCGCCTACGCCTTCGCCCTCTCCAGCCTGTGGAACGGCCTTCACGCCGTTCTCCTGCCTGCAATCTTGCTGGGGCTTGTGGCGGATACGCAGAAGAACACGTACCTCGGCCTGCTGACCTTTACAGGGCTGACTGTGGCCGCATTCGCACAGCCCGTGTTCGGGGCGATCAGTGACGGCTCGCGGCTCTCTTGGGGACGCCGGAGGCCCTTCATCCTCCTCGGCGCCCTCCTCGCTCTTCCCTTCCTGGGTGGCCTGGGATTCTCCTCTAGCTTCGCTCTGCTCTTCGTGTTTTATCTCCTCCTTCAACTCGCCTCGAACTTCGCCCAGGCCCCCTATCAGGCGCTCATTCCCGACCTCGTCCCCGAGCGCCGTCGCGGGCTCGCCTCAGGGGCCAAGAACCTGGCGGAGATCGTCGCCCTGATTTCTGTCGTCCTGGTGCTCGGTCAGCTTGCCGATCGGTTCCTGACCACGAAAAGTCCCCTCTGGCTCGGGGCCGCCCTCGGCTCTCAAGGTTTCGTCCTTCTCCTCGCCCTGCTCATCACCCAGATCGGCGTTCCGGAGAGACCGTTTCTCGGCTCCGTGGCCACGTCCGCAGCCAGCAGGCTTGTAGAGGGACTGAAGGCCCTCCGGGGCCAAGGTGCGCCCCTGGGATGGTTCCTTCTCTCTCGCTTTTTCTTCCTCATGCCCATCACGGCGGTCCAGACGTTTGCCTTCTACTTCATGCAGGACGTCATTGGCGTGCCGGACCCGGCCTCAGCCACTGCCACTCTCGTCGCCACCATCGCCATCGCCATCCTGTTGTTCGTCTTCCCTGCGGGTTTCCTAAGTGACCGCCTGGGTCGCAAGCCCATGATCCTGAGCGCGGGAGTCATAGGAGCCCTGGGCTCCGTCCTCCTCATCTTTGCCCAGAGCTACGAGCAGACCCTGCTGTTTGGAAGCCTCCTCGGCGTCAGCATCGGCCTTTTTCTCTCCTCCAACTGGGCCCTGGCCACAGACTTGGCGATGGGGACGGAGGCAGCGATGTACCTGGGGCTGACCAACCTGGCCACCGCAGGAGGAGGAGCGGCAGCCCGCCTGAATGGGCCCCTCATTGACATGGTGAACGCCCAGAGCTTCGGGGCCGGCTACGACATCCTCTTCATCATCTGCGCCAGCTCCTTCCTCTTCGGAAGCGCCACCATCTTGCGGGTGCGAGGCTCTCGGTAGAAGAGTTCCAGCCCCAGCCCTACCGAAGGCCAGAGGAGACCGCGCTTACGAGGCGAGCCACGGGAAGACCCACCCAAAGAGGAGCAGGAAGCTGACCACGATGCCGAGGACCGGGAGTCGCCCCCACCGCCAGAGCGTCCCGAGGGGAATAGCCCCAGCGGCGGCAAGGCCAAGGACGAACAGGGTGAAGGCCTGATTCGGACTGCCGAGGCCCCCGCCAGGCACCGTGTCCTCCAGGAGAAGATACACGGCTCCCAGCACGAGACCCACGACCCCCCAGCCCAGAAAGGCGAGACCGAAAGCCGGGATAACGATCTGAAGCGGGGTTGTCTCACGAGAAATCTGGCGCAAGAGACCCGGCCTCTCGCGGGCGAGCCTGGGGAGCATGAGGGACATGAGGCCGACGAAGCTTCCCCCCATGAGCCAGCCACAGAGGACGCCGAAGACCAGGGGCACCTAGAGGACCTCGATGGGCCACGGGGCAGGCACCGCCACCAGGACCCGGTGGCCCTTCTCCCTGAGCCTTCGAGCCGCGACCTCCGCCAGGCCCGGGCCCTCCAGAATGGAAAAGATGGCTGGGCCGGAGCCGGCGAGCCGGACGTCCCCCGAGCCCACCTGAGAGATGAACTCCTGCCACGGGCCCTGAATCCCTGGGAAGGCCTGGAGGGCTACATCCTCAAAGACGTTGTGGACGCCCGGGTCTCGCAGAAGTTCATGCCACGCCGCCCTGGCGCGCAGTCGCTCCTCCCAGCGGCGGGACCAGGTGCCATCCGAATAGTGCGCCTTGGAAAGCATCCCGTAGAGCGTCTCCGTCTTTCTTTCCATCTCGATGGGAGGAAAGAGGGCGAGGATCCAGGCCGCGGCAGGACTCGGCAAAGGCGTCACCTTCTCGCCGCGGCCGGTGGCCAGCGCCGTTCCCGAGGAGTTGAGGAAGAAGGGCACGTCCGACCCCAGCCGGGCGCCCATCTGAGCCAACTGCTCCGCAGTGAGCTCTAGGCGCCACAGACGGTTCAACGCGATCAGGACTGCGGCGGCGTCCGCGCTCCCGCCCCCCAGCCCCGCACCGATGGGTATCTGTTTCCTCAGCCGGATGTGGGCCCCCTGTCGGGTCCTTGTCTCGTGGCGAAGCAAGAAGGCAGCCTGGTAAGCGAGGTTGTCCTCCTGGGGAATGGAGGACACCGAGCACTCCAGGGTCAGGCCGCGGGCCTCCTCAATGGTTAGCTCGTCACAGAGAGAGATGGCCTGAAGGACCGTAGAGACCTCATGATAGCCGTCGGAACGTCGGCGCAGGACCTCCAGACATAGATTCACCTTGCCGTAGGCGCGGACTTCCATCACGATGCTGCCTCCTGGTCTTGGACCGGCACCTGGCGTGCGAGCCTCTCCCATTCCTCGACGGAAAGGGTCTCCGCTCGGCGCCGCGAGTCGATCTCCGCCGCCTCCAGAAAAGAATGGGCGTCCCCTCCGGTGACGCGGAGGCCCTGGGCGAGGGAGTTACGGACCTGTTTCCTCGGCGCGGAAAAACCCGCGCGGGCTACAAAGAAGAATTGGGGCAAGAGGGCCTGCTCTACCCGAGGCTGGGGATAGACATCAATCAGGACGATCGCCGATTCGACCTTCGGCGGGGGAAGGAAGGCCCCCGGCGGCACGTGCCGCACCAGGCTCGGACGGCCGTAGACCTGGACGGAGAGGGCAAGGAGACCGAAAGAGCCAGGGTGCGCCGTCATCTCCCGCGCCACCTCTCGCTGCACCATGACCACCATCCTGCGCGGCCGGTGCGCCGCTTCCAGGAACCGCCGGACGACGGCGGAGGCGATGAAGTACGGCAAATTGGCTACTACCTTGTAATCAGCATCGCCGGTGAGGTCCTCCGGCCTCCTCTCCAGGATGTCGCCATGGACGACGGTGACGTTGGGGAGGTCTCGCAGCTCCACCTGCAGCAGAGCCACCATCCTCTCATCGAGCTCCACGGCCACGACCCGGCCTGCAGCCTCCGCCAGTCGCCGGGTCAGGAGACCCAAACCCGGCCCCACCTCCACCACCACATCTTTGGGGGAGAGGTCGGCAGCCTGGACAGCGGCGCGGAGGGCACCCTCGCTCACCAGGAAGTGCTGGCCCAAGCCCTTTCGCGGAGAGAGGCCGTAGCGGGTAAGAAGGCCCATCACCTGACGGCGCAACAAGCGCTCTGAAGGGCCTGACGCCCCGCTAAGTCCCTCGGCTACGAGTGTTCGCATAAGAAGAGGAGGAGACCGTGCACCCGCCTTCGATCCTACCACCGACGAGGCATCTCTCCCAGCGGCTCAGGCCCGGCACTCCTGCGGCACCCGAAGGTATCCCCTAACCGTTGCTTCCTTCCAGACCTGGCGGGGTTCGGAGGCCTTCGTCGCACAGGACCCGACCATCAACACCGCGCAGAGAGACAACCCACGTCAGGAGCGCGGACCTCGGAGCGGGAGTTCGACCCCGCTGGAGCGGATTGCGGGTACAGGGCACCGCTATCTCCCCGTCTAGCACGGCCCCTTGTCATAGTAGACGTGCCCAAGAGAGGTGTCAACGAAAGGAGAAGGGTGTATAATCCCATCAAGTCTCGACGGAAAGGAGGTGATGCCCGCATGAACTTACCCCAACAGCGCGGGCCCACCCTCCTGAGTGAGGTGGGTCCGAGCTAGTCGAGCGCCGGGTGCCGCCATCCGGCGCTCGGCTTTTTGGCCCCCTCTTCGTTTCGGGACCCCCTGGCATGGAGCCCTCGACTCGCGCGCAGAGTCCCATGCTACAATGGGCGCGCCATGCCGAGCTACGCGCGCGCCCTTCCCGTTAACCAGGCGGTGATCGTCGCCGGCGGGCTCGGCACCCGCTTCCTTCCCGCCACCAAGACCCTCCCCAAAGAGATGCTCCCCGTCGTGGACCGGCCCATGGTCCACTATGCCGTCGAAGAGGCCGTCGAGTCTGGCCTGAGTCACGTGGTGCTCATCACGGCCGCAGGGAAGTCGTCCCTGGAGGACTACTTCCACCCGAATCCCGAGCTGGAGCGGATGCTGGCCGAACGGGGCGAGACAGAGAAGCTGGATTTGGTCCAGGGTCTCGTCAACGCCGTGGACATCTCCTACGTGCGGCAGAAGGAGCCCAGGGGCCTGGGACACGCCATCCTCTCCGCCGAGCGCCTCACCGGCGGCGAGCCCTTCGTCGCCCTCCTCCCCGACGACATCATCGCCGCCGAGGTCCCGGCCACCAGGCAGATGCTGGACGTCTACGCCCGCTACCCGGGCTGCCATATCGCCGTGGAGCGCGTTGCGCAGGAGGACATCCCCTCCTACGGCATCATCGACCCCGAGCCGGTGGAGCCGCGCGTCTACCGCGTGAAGGGCATGGTGGAGAAGCCGCCCATCGAGAGGGCGCCTTCCAACCTGGGCATCGTCGGGCGCTACATCCTGGTGCCGGAGATCTTCGACGCCATCCGCCGCACGCCGCCCGGGGCCAGGGGAGAGATCCAGATCACCGACGCCATCGATCTTCTCCGTCGCGAGGGCTGTCCCGTCTACGTCTACGAGTTCGAGGGGACCCGCTACGACGCCGGGACACCCCTGGGGCACCTGAAGGCCTCCGTCGGCCTGGCCATGCGGCGCCCCGAGTTCGGCCCCGCCCTTCGGGACTATCTGCGCGGGCTGCTGGGTGAGGCCGAGAGGTGACGAGCTCCTGAACCTGGTGGACTGGGAGCGAGGGTACTAAGTTGCGGAGCGAGGGCTGCTGGCAATGCCAAGTACTCTCATAATTGTCCTTGGTAGAGCGAAGTCGAAGAAGTCCAAATCAAGACTTCATTACGAGCAATCAGTCGCACAGGCCGCGTCGAAGCGTTTCATTGCTCCTTTGAGGGAGGGCGCTCTTTCATTGGAGGTCCATCACTTCCGCTTCAAGGGTGCTCTAGTCGACCTAGACAACTTGCTCAAGGCCATCCTTGATGGTTTGAAAGGCGTCGCTTATGTAGATGACGCCCTGGTCACAAGAGTTTGCGCCGAACGGCATGATGCGGCGCGAGGTTTAACGGTAGAAGTCCGGGAGGAATGGGTAGACCTCATTGCCAAGCAAGAGGACTTCGTCTCGATCGAGGTCATTCCTCCCTCAGATGACATATAATGTGAAAGAGGTGTGAAATGTCGCGACTTAACACGGGAAATGTACCAACTTGTGCCCGAAAAGTGGGCGAAATAGCTCGTATGCTGGAGAAATCGGGCTATCAAGTGCGGGCATCTGTGGGCCGAAGGCCACGACCTCATGTGATCGGGTCACGGAGGCTAATGCCGGACATCGAAGCCGTTCGAGCAGGCCACAAGCAAATCATCAAGGTGGAAACTCCTCTAACCCTCCGACATAATGCCACAAAGGTAAAGGCCTTTGCCAAGCACGCCAGGAGTGAGAATATCACTTTTAAGCTTGTCCTAACCAAGCCTAGGAATCTTAAGCACTCCTCCAGGCCTTCTTCTCAAAGTCGCAAGGCAAAATAGACGACAGCTAAGTAGGACCTTCCTAGGTCTTACCTTTCCTCCTCCCGTTTTGGCAGCGCCCTCAAGTAAGCGAAGGGGTAGATGCCCGTCTCGTGGCCGTCGCTCCACAGGAACCGGATGGCGTAGCGGCCCACCTGCATCCAGTCCAGAGCTACCACGTCCTCCGGCACGTCCTTCTCGAAGACATGGCGCTTCCCAGTCATCTCGTAGATGCAGCCGGCGCAGGGACAGTTCCCCCGCAGGAAACGGTGAGGAAAGAGACGCTGGACGCCGTCGTCCCATTCGATGTAGACGCCCTCGGGGAGGAGTTGGACTCGCCGGGGGAAGGGCATGGCCGCTAGGACTCTTTCTCCAGCTGGAGAATAGCCAGGAACGCCTCCTGGGGCACCTCGACGCGGCCGATGCGCCGCATCCGCTTCTTCCCCTCCGCCTGCTTCTCCAGCAGCTTGCGCTTGCGGGTGACGTCGCCGCCGTAGCACTTGGCGAGGACGTTCTTCCGGAGGGCCTTGACCGTCTCGCGGGAGATGACGTGCTTACCGATGGCGGCCTGGATGGGCACGTCGAAGAGCTGGCGGGGGATCAGGTGGCGGAGCCTCTCGACCAGGGCCCGGCCGCGATGGTACGCCTCGTCGCGGTGGCAGATGACGCTGAGGGCATCCACCGGCTGCTCGTGGACGAGAATGTCCAGCTTCACGAGAGGCGAAGGTCTATACCCGATGGGCGTGTAGTCCAACGACGCGTAGCCCTGGGTCCGGGACTTGAGTTGGTCGAAGAAGCTGGAGAGCATCTCCGCCAGGGGCATCTCGTACTCAAGCAGGACGCGGGCCTGCCCTCCCAGCGCCTCTCCCCGTCGCAGGTACTCCATGCCGACGTACTGCCCCCGCCGCTCCGTCATCAGGTCCATCACGGGACCAATGAAAGTATGGGGGACGAGGATGACCGCCTTGATCCAGGGCTCGCGGACCTCCTGGATCACGCCCGGGTCGGGGAGATCGGAGGGGTTGCGAATGGTCACCACGCTTCCGCCACTTTTCGCCACCTCGTAGGCGACGCTCGGAGCGGTGATGAGGACACTCAGGCCGTACTCGCGCTCCAGGCGCTCCCGGACAATGTCCATGTGGAGCATCCCCAGGAAACCGCAACGGAACCCGAATCCGAGGGCGACGCTCGCCTCGGGCTCGAAGCTCAAGGCGGCGTCGTTGAGCTGGAGCTTCTCGATGGCGTCGCGGAGGGCGTCGGAGTCGGACCCCTCGGCGGGGTAGAAGCCTGCGAAGACCATGGGCTTCAGGGGGTTGTAGCCGGGAAGAGGGGCCGTCGCCGGGCGGCGGGCCTCGGTGATCGTCTCGCCCACGCGGCAGTCGCGTACGTCCTTGAGACCGGTGGCGATGTACCCGACCTCCCCGCAGGAGAGGCCCTCCACCGGCTGGAGTTGCGGGGCGAACACCCCTACCTCCAGGGGGTCCATGCTCCGTCCGGAGGACATGAGTTGAAGAGGTTGGCCTGGCCGCACGGAGCCGTCGAAGATGCGGACGTACGCCAACACTCCCTTATAGGGGTCGTACTTGGAGTCGAAGACCAGGGCGCGCAAAGGGGCCTCCGGGTCGCCCTTGGGCGGGGGAATACGGCGGACCACGCTCTCCAGCACATCGGCGATGCCCGTCCCCTCCTTGGCGGAGATAGAGAGGACCTCGTGCTGAAAGAGCGCCAGCGCCTCCTCTATCTCCTGAGCGACCCGTTCGGGCTGGGCGTTGGGCAGGTCGATCTTGTTGATCACCGGAATGACCTCCAAGCCCAAGTCCATGGCGATGCCGGTGTGGGCGAGGGTCTGGGCCTGGATCCCCTGCGTCGCGTCGACCACGAGGATGGCTCCTTCACAAGCCGCTAGGCTGCGAGAGACCTCGTAGCTGAAGTCGACGTGACCAGGGGTGTCTATGAGGTTCAGCTCATAGGTTGTTCCCCGGTCGGTGGTGTAGTGCATGCGGACGGCCTGGGCCTTGATGGTGATCCCGCGCTCCCGCTCCAGGGTCATCTGGTCCAGGTACTGCTCGTGCATCTCGCGAGCGGAAACGGTGTTGGTCCGCTCCAGAAGACGGTCCGCCAGAGTGGACTTGCCGTGGTCGACATGGGCGATGATGCTGAAGTTGCGGATGAATGCCTGGTCCATACCAGGCTATTATAAGGGCTTCGGGAGGCGGAGCCGCGCGGACACCGCTCCGCCTCCGGCGTCGTGTCTACCGCCGGCTTGGACTCCGGCGCGTGCAAGAAGAGAGGCGCAGAGTGTGCGAGGTTGACCCTGAAGTCCGCCTATTTCACTCCGCGAACTTGCCGTCCCGCCACTGGAGGGCTGCCTTCAGCCCTTTCTCCGCCGCCATCCTGTTGAACTCGCCGACGATAGGCGCCTGATGGCCCACGGCGTCGGTTTGACCGGAGATCTGCTGGAGCACGTCGCGCCCCATGAGCTCGATGGCGCGGTTCACGATGGACTTGTTGGCGGCCAGGAGGTCCCAGGGAACCATCGCCAGCCGGCGGGCGAGCCTGTCTACCTCGGCGTCAAGCCCCGCTAACGGCACGGCCTTCAGCACCAGGCCGATGCGCTCGGCGGTCTTGCCGTCCACGAGGTCTCCGGTGAGAAGGATCCGCTTGGCCCACTGGGGGCCGCAGAGGTAGGTCCACATGTGGGTCGGCGGGCAGCCCATGGAGCGCACGGCGGGGAAGCCTATCTGGGCGTCCTCGGCGGCGACGACCATATCACAGTGAAAGGCCAGGTCGGTGCCGCCCGCGACGCAGTAGCCGTGCACTTGAGCGATGACGGGCTTCGTCAAGTCCCACAGGGTCCTCCACCGGCGGACCGTTTTCTGGAGGCCGAACCAGTCCTCCTGCATCGTAATCTGTCGTTGTCCGTGCTCCCGGTCCGGGCTGGGGGTGATGTCGTACCCTGCGGAGAAGGCCCTGCCCGCCCCTTTGATCACCACCACCCGGATATCGCGGTCCTCCTCGGCCTCCTGAGCGGCCTGGATGATCTCGTCCTGCAGGCCGGCGTTGAGGGCGTTGAGCTTCTCCGGACGGTTGAGGGTGAGATGCACCGCTCCCTCGCGCTTCTCGTAGAGAAGGTACTGGTAGGCCATCGTCGTCTCCCTCCCACGGTAAAGTAGACCAATTATAGAGCGTGAGTCTGAAAGAGCAAAGAGGCCGCGAAGGTTTCCTTGCGACGCCCCCAGAAGGGGGAGGAAATCCTCAGCGGGGCCTTGTTCTGCTCCTGGAAGGGAGCGGATTCTTTCTGGTAAACCGCCCCCACCGTTCCACGCCTTCCTTTCCCAGGACGGCCTCCCACAGCTCCGCCACCGATTTCCTAGATATAGGGTGAACGGCGTCGGGCGCTATCTCCGCCAGCGGCGCCAAGACGAAGGCCCTCTCCACCATTCTCGGGTGCGGGAGGGTCAAATCGGTGCTGGTCAGAATCACGTCATCGTAGAGAAGGAGGTCGATATCCAGAGGACGAGGAGAGTTGCGCGGCCCCGGCCCCCGCCCCATCCTTCTTTCGACCTCCTTCACGAAGGAGAGCAGAGCGCCCGGCTGGAGGTCGGTCCGCCCTTCCACGACGGCGTTGAGGAACCTGGGCTGAGCCGTGTTGTACATGGGCTCCGTCTCGTAGATGGAGGAGAGGGCCTCCACCCGCATGGCGGCGGAGAGCATCGCCACAGCCCCTTCCAAGTTCGCCATCCGGTCGCCCATGTTGCTGCCAAGCCCAAGGTAAACGCGATGCGTGGACACGGAGGTCGTCCTCAGCCCGGCAGGTGGTCCGGGGCGCACCGCACGATGGCGTCCGTCATCCGGGCCACTCGTGCCATGGCCAGGACATCGTGGACACGGACGATGTCGGCTCCCTTGGCGATGCCGATCGCCACGGTGGCCGCCGTCCCCTCCACCCGTTGGTCTACCGGCAGGTTGAGCACGTAGCCAATGGTGGACTTGCGCGATGTGCCCAGGAGGAGGGGGAAACCCAAGGAGCGGAAATAGTCCAAATTGCGGAGCAGCTCCAGGTTCTGCCTGGCCGTCTTGCCGAAGCCGAAGCCGATGTCCAGGATAATGTGCTCTCGGGGCACGCCTGCCGCCAGGGCCGCCTCCACGCTCTTCTGAAGGCTGGCGAATAGATCAGCCAGGAGGTCGTTGTACAGGGTCCCCTCCTGATTGTGCATGAGTATGAGGGGAGCGCCCGCCTCCGCCGCCACCCGGGCGATGGCAGGGTCTCGTTTGAGGCCCCAGACATCGTTCACCATGGAGGCTCCGGCTCCGAGGGCTTCCTTCACGACGGCGCTCCTGTAGGAGTCCACGCTGATTGGGACATCCACGGCTTTCGCAAGGCCCCGGATGACGGGAAGGACCCGTCTCACCTCCTCATCGACCGACACAGGACGAGCGGGCCGAACTGGCGCGCCGAAGCGCTGCGCCTCCGTGCGGGCTGTCGTGGGCGGGCGCGTGGACTCCCCCCCGACATCCAGGATATCGGCCCCCTCCTCAACGAAACGAACGCCCTGGGCGATGGCCGCATCGACATCGCCGCCGAGCCCGTCGCCTGAGAAGGAGTCGGGAGTCACGTTGATGATCCCCATGACATAGGTGCGCTCGCCCCAGCGGAACTCCCGTCCGCCGCACCGCAGGACGCCAGGAGAAGGAGCGAAGGCTTCGGTCACGCTTTCTCTCCCAGGAAGAATTCACCCCTAGTCTAGACGGTTTCGGCAAGGTACGTGGAGGAGAAAGGTACCCCCTGAAAAACCCCTGACTTTTTCGTTGGCACCAATATCCTTGCGTTGCCCGTATCGCGCGGCTTTGCTAAGATGACAAGAACGAGAGGGGCAAGGCCTCCTTGACCGGGGAAGATTTGCTCCCCTCTCTTCAGGGGGGGAAGAGAAAAGGCTCTAGAGAGACCATCTTAGAGACGGGAGAGACCTCATGGCATACACGGTTACTCTGGTCCCAGGAGACGGGGTAGGCCCCGAGATCAGCGAAGCGACGAAGCAGGTCTTAGAGGCGACAGGGGTCCAGTTCCGCTGGGACATCCACAACGCCGGGGAAGAGACCCTGGCGAAAGAGGGGAACGTCCTCCCGCAGCACACCCTCGACTCCATCCGGAAGAACAAGGTGGGGATCAAGGGCCCTATCACCACACCCGTGGGCGAGGGGTTCCGCAGCGTCAACGTCGCGCTTCGCCAGGCCCTCGATCTCTACGCCTGCGTCCGGCCGTGCAAGAGCTATCCCGGAGTTCGGTCTCGTTACGAAGGCGTGGACATCGTCATCATCCGGGAGAACATGGAGGACCTCTACGCCGGCATCGAGTTCGAGGAGGGCAAGCCGGAGACCCTGGAGATCATCCAGCTCCTGGAGAAGAGGAGCGGGGCCAAGATCCGCCGCGACTCCGGGATCAGCATCAAGCCCATCTCCATCTTCGGCACGGAGCGCATCGTCCGCTACGCTTTCAACTACGCCCGGACCAACAAGCGCAAGAAAGTCACCGCAGTCCACAAGGCCAACATCATGAAGTTCTCCGACGGGCTCTTCTTGGAAGTAGCCCGGCGCGTGGCTGGGGAGTTCCCGGACATCCCCTTCGAGGATCGCATCATAGACAACCTCGCCATGCAACTGGTGACGCGCCCCGAGGAGTACGACGTCCTCGTCTTCCCCAACCTCTATGGAGACATCGTCTCCGACCTGGCGGCGGGCCTGGTGGGAGGCTTGGGCGTCGCTCCCGGCGCCAACATCGGCGACGACTACGCCGTCTTCGAGGCGACCCACGGCTCGGCACCGCGCTACACCGGCCAGAACAAGGTCAACCCCACCGGAATGCTCCTCTCCGGCGTGCTCATGCTCCGCCACCTCGGTGAGACCGGGGCTGCGGCCCGCATGGAGAAGGCCATCTCCGACGTGATCCGCGAAGGAAAGTACGTGACCTACGACATGAAGCCGAACCGGGACGATCCCACCGCCGTGGGAACGTCCCAGATGACGGACGCCATCGTCGCCAAGCTCAAGGGCATGCGCTAGAACGCCGTAAGGCTCTACCCGTTGATCTAAGAGCTAAGAGAGGAAAGACGATGCCTCGGAAGAAGGTGACCATGGTGGGCGCCGGGAACGTCGGCGCCACCGCCGCCCAGCGAATCGTGGAGCAGGGCTGGGCCGACGTGGTCCTGGTGGACGTCGTCGAGGGACTCCCCCAGGGGAAGGGCCTGGACATGCTGGAGAGCGGGCCCATCCTGGGCTTCGACTCCCAGATCGTCGGCAGAAACGAGTACAGAGAGACGGCCGACTCCGATCTGGTGATCGTCACCGCGGGGATCGCCCGCAGGCCGGGGATGAGCCGCGACGACCTGCTGAAGACGAACATGGGGATCATGGACAACGTCATCAAGGAGGTCACCCGCTACTCGCCGAACTGCATTCTCTTCATCGTCAGCAACCCCGTGGACGCCATGGTCTACCAGGCCTACAAGCTCAGCCGGTTCCCCAAGAACCGTGTCGTGGGGATGGCGGGCATCCTAGACACCGGCCGGATGCGGACCTTCATCGCGCGGGAGCTGAACGTCTCGGTGGAGGATGTGCAGGCCCTCGTCCTCGGCGGGCACGGGGACACCATGGTCCCCCTCGTCCGCTACACCTCGGTGGGGGGCATCCCCCTGGAGAGGTGGCTCCCCAAGGAGAAGATCGACGCCATCGTCCAGCGGACCCGGGACGGCGGCGGGGAGATCGTCAACTATCTGAAGACGGGGAGCGCCTACTACGCCCCCGCCGCAGCCGTCCTCCAAATGACCGAGGCAATCTTGCTGGACAAGAAGCGCGTCCTGCCCTGCATCGCCTACCTCGAGGGAGAGTACGGGATACATGACCTGTACATCGGGGTCCCTGTGGTCCTGGGGGCTGGCGGCGTGGAGAAGGTCATCGAAATCGCTCTGAGCCCCGAGGAGAAGACGGAACTGACGCGCTCCGCCCAGGCCGTCCGCGAGCAAATAAACGCCATGAAGGCCCTCGACAAGACGCTGGCCTAGCGAAAGAGATCATAGAGAAGAGGGGCCGCCCGCTTGGGGTGGCCTCTTTTTCTTGTTCTCAGACTCCTGTCGCGGCCTGGCGGCGGGAGGCGATGATGTCCCAGAGACCTGAGCGCGAGCGAAAGGCCTCCTCGAAACTGAAAGGGGTGTTGACAATGGGTCAATTTGATTCTGATTAGTCTTGCGCTACTTGGACGTTAGCCCCGACATCTTCCTTTTCTGCCATATCTCTTCTATTACCTTACCCACCTTCTTGAATTCGTCATAGGTAAACATATTACTCTTAGCCATATTACA
>JACQUM010000109.1 GCA_016210295.1 Chloroflexota bacterium
GAGGGGCTGTCGATCCGGACCAGGTCGCAGAAGGTCTTGACCAGGCGGTCTCGGTTGATCATCGTTTCGACTCTCCCCCTGGCCCCCTTCCTAGCCAGGAAGGGGGTAGAGATTATAGCTGGGGGACACCCCCAGACCCCCGCCTAAGTCCCGACTTATCGGGACTCAGGACTCCTTTTTTGGGTATGCGGTATCTCAAGCCTGGTCGGGGCGGGCAGATTTGAACTGCCGACCTCCCGGTCCCACACCAGGCGCGCTTCCGCTGCGCCACGCCCCGCCCTTGCAAGTATAGCAGCGGCGGCCAGCCCTTCAGCCGTCGGCGGGCTTAGGGCGTATACCTCACCCTCCTTCGGTTTCGCTCAGGACAGGCCTGGCCCCCTCTCCTTGCGGGAGAGGGGGAAGAGAAAGTGGTTCTGGGGGACACTCCATCCGCCTGCGGCGGACTGGCAGGGGGCGGAGCCCCCTGCACCCCTAAAGCTCTGCAACGAGTCTTCGAGTCAGGACACTAGCCTTCGGGACAACAGCAACGAGGCGGGGGTTTTGGCCCTCGCCTCGTCCGGTGCCTTGAAAAGGGACCTACTTGCCTCGCGTAGGGAGCGCCACGGTGGCCTTGCCGGGCGCCGTGTTCTCCCCGCTCTGGTTGACCACTTGGAGGTCCAGGTCCACCAGGTGCTCGCCCCCCTCCACGCGCTTGTCCGTCACCACGCCCTTGGTGGTGAGGACGTCGTTCTTGAAGTTGAACCCTCGGTACTGAGCGCTCACCATCTTGATGACGCCCTCGTCGCCGATCCACTCCCGGAGCAGGTCATGCATATAGGCGAACCTGAGGTTGCCCATGCCGAAGCCGGCCTTCTGGCCCGCGGCCCTGCCCGCTTCGTCGTCCATGTGGAAGTAGACGAACTCCTCGTTGATGGCGGCGTAGCGGTTCCAGTTCATGTAGTCTGTCCGCCGTACGAAGGTCGGGATCTCCTGCCCCACCTTCACGTCCTCCCAGTAGACCTTTGGCGTGCCCATGACTCCTCCTTGCTCCTCGACAGCGACTCAGCCGCAGCCTCGTCCTCTCGCCGCTACTTGCCCCTAGAAGGCAGAACGACCGTCGCGCGACCCGGGGCGTTGTTGACGCCCTCCTGGTTGACCACACTGAGATCCAGGTCCACCAGGTGCTTGTCGCCCTCGACGCGCTTGTCGGTCACCACGCCCCTGGTGGTGAGAACGTCGTTCTTGAAGTTGAAGCCCCGGTACTGGATGCTGATGTGCTTGATGTCCCCCTCTTCCCCGATCCAATCGCGGAGGAGGTTGTGGGCGTAGGAGAGGCGGAGGTTACCCATGCCGAAGGCGGCCTTCTGGCCGGCTCCTCGACCTCCCTCGTCGTCCATGTGGATGTAGACGAACTCCTCGTTGACGGCGGCGTAGCGGTTCCAGTTCATGAAATCCGTTCGCCGGACAAAAGGCGGGATCTGTTGCCCGACCTTCACGTCCTCCCAGTAGACCTTCGGTGTGCCCATGGTTCCTCCTCGTGAGTATCTTCCTCTTGCCTATCTGCTCCCTGTCCTGTCGAGCTTTTGCCTGGCCCTACATGTTGATGGTGGTGCCCCGGTTGATTTTCACCATTTCGCCCTTCTGGTTGGTCCAGCGGTCCTCCCGGACGCGGAAGACCATGTTGCCGCCCCGGCCCCCTGTCTTCTCGTAGATCTCCGCCAGCCTGTCGACGGCGGTGATGATGTCGCCGGGGCGCATATAGGCGCCGTACTCATGGTCGCTTCCCGCGTTGACGTTAGCGTTGCCCACGGTGCGGGTGAAGGTTCCGTCGGGATTGGGGGGAGGGTTCCCGCCCGCCTCGAACTCCCGATCCCGGCGAACAGGCCAGGCGAAGGGGTTGAACTCCTGGGGCGCCACGATGCCCTTAAAGCGAGTTGTCTTGGCGTACTCCTCGTCCCAGAAAAGTCGCGGCGGGGTCTCCGGCCAGTAGACGGCAATGGCCCACTTCCGGATGTCGCTGAGAGAGATGGGTGGGGAGACCTTCGTTACGGGAGGCTTGTTGACCTCTGCCTTCATCGCTGGAGTCAGCCTGCTCTGCGTCGCCATCCTGCTCTCCTCTCCTTTCCTTCTCGAAGCTTCTGTACGGTACCTAGTACGTGATCCCCGTCCCCCGATAGGTCTTCACCAGCTCGCCCCGTTGGTTGGTCCAGCGATCCTCAGAGACACGAAAGAGCATGAGGCCGGTTCGCCCCCCGGTCTTCTCGTAGAGTTCGACAAGCTTGTTGACGGAGGCGATGACGTCTCCCGGCCGGATGGGGGCGTAGTAGCGGGCCTCGCCCCCGCCGTTGACTCCCGTGGTCCCCGGGCGACGCGCGGCGGCGTACTGCCCCGTGGCATCCGGGACAGGTCCGCCACCCCCGCCGCCAGCCTGGCGCTTGCCCACAGGCCACCAGGCGAAGGGGTTGAACTCCTCTGGCGCGACGATGCCGCCCCAGCGCGTCGTCTTCGCATGCGCTTCGTCCCAGAAGCGACGGGGCGGCGGCTCCGGCCAGTAGACGGCGATGGCCCACTTCCGAATGTCGGTCAGTTCCACGGGCGGTGAGACCTCGGGCGGCTCCGGAACCCCCAGTTTGGCCCGCATTTCAGGGGTTATGAACGTCGTGACTTCTGCCATAGTCCCCCCTCGTGAAAAGAATGCGGCGACGGTCCAGGAAGGAGTAGGTCGCCCGCTCCCGAAAATTGTACTCCCTCTCCCTGTCCCGTCAACTGGTTGTCGCGACAGGTAGGCCTGGCAAAAAGTGCGCGAGGCGAATGAGGCCAGGGGAATCATGTGCGCTGGGTCACATCCTCGTCGCCGCGTATTTGGGAAGACGGAGAGCCTTGCGAAGCTGGTCGGCGGTTCGCGAAGAGCCTTTACTGGCCCTTGCTTTGGCGCCGGAGGAAGTCCTCCAGGTCCGCCACCAACTCCTGGGGATTGGGCATATCCTCCGAGGGAGATTCCGGGAGGTATTCGGAAGGCTTCCCGAGGATCTGAACGGCTTCGTCGTAGTGGCGCTCCAGCCGCTGTATGTAGGACTGCATGGCCGCCTCTTCCGCGACAGCCTTGTTGCACCACTCGCGGAAGGCGATGGCCTGCTGACCTATCTCCTTCATCTCCACCCGGATCCCCATGGTGTCGCGGAGGGCCTCCA